>NZ_JASDDE010000094.1:0-7491 GCF_030407565.1 Pseudoalteromonas sp. APC 3694 | reverse complement strand
GTTTTAGGTTTTAGGTTTTAGGTTTTAGGTTTTAGGTTTTAGGTTTTAGGTTTTATCAAAAATAACCATAAAATTAGTGTGGGTAATTAAAATAGCTTAAACAATTTAAATCTCTCAGATTCGTTCTTTAATTTTAGAGATTAAGCTCGATAGCATCTTTGATAACTCAGATGTTTCACACAACCAAAGTTGGCCGACATTCGAATCAATATAGTTTATATCAATACCTATATAAATTTGTGTTCTAGCTTCAGCTAAAGAAGAACGAGCAATATCTAAAAAACGCACTTTTTCTCTGTCACTATCTCGTGTCATTCCCTCAGCAATATTACTAGGTACAGACAATCCTGCGCGTGTTAACTGATCTCGAAAACCAAAATCTTTTGTTATTGTTGGATTTTTATATATATCTGCACTTAAACGAGCAGCTCGTTTCCATACCTCTAAACTTTCAAAATTCATCATATCTATTATCCTTAATGATATATTTTGAGCTTAGTTTTTATTTAATAAAATACAACCTAAATTTTGCTCTTAATCTCTACCTAACACCTAATGCGCGGCATAAAGCCCCGCATACGCTCAATCCTTGCAATGTACGTGGCTTAATATCTACCTAACACCTAAAACCTGCTCTTTTACCTTTAACCAAACACCTGCACGACATAAATACCCACCTAAGTTTAATCCAAACACCGTGCTTGGCTTAATCTCTACCTAAAGCCTTTAAATTTATTTTGCACCACAGAGTGCACAGAGGCGCCTCGCGGAAAGAGAACGCCATAGGTTTGAGATTTGAGGTTTTCCTATTACCTAGTTCCTAATACCTAACACCTAATTACTTCTGACACACCTCACAAAAAACGGTGCTGCGTTGGCCTAAACGAATTTCTGTTAGTGCTGTATCGCAATTTACACAAGGCTGGCCTTTTCGGCCATACACTAATAGCTGTTGCGCAAAGTAGCCTGGCTTACCGTCACTTTGGGCAAAGTCTTTTAACGTCGTGCCGCCTTGGGTAATTGCAGCGGCTAAGGTGTCTTTTATAATTGGGATTAACGCTTGGTAGCGTTTAAGGCTTACTTTACCGGCTTCTTTTCGCGGATCGATACCCGCTTTAAATAACGACTCGTTAGCATAAATATTACCGACCCCCACCACAACGGCGTTATTCATAATAAACTGCTTAACGGGCACTTTTTTATTACGTGATTGCTCATAAACACGTTTAGCAAAAAAGTCATCGGTGAGTGGCTCGGGGCCTAATTTAGCAAGTAGCTTATGCTCTTCATTGGGTGCTTGCCATAAACAACAACCAAAGCGGCGTGGATCATTTAAACGAAGCGCCTTATTGTTCGCTAAAATAAACTCAACATGGTCGTGTTTTTTAAGTGGCTCGGTTTTATTTACAACGCGCAAGTTCCCTGACATCCCTAAGTGCAATATAGCCGAGCCTAACTCGCACTTTAACAATAAGTATTTTGCACGGCGTTCAATACCGCTAACCACCAGCCCTTCAAGTTGATACACCTCATCTGGCACAGGCCAGCGCATACTGGCATTATGAATATTTACCTTAGTAACGACTTGGTTTAGCACATGGGGGGTAATGCCCATGCGGCTAACTTCTACTTCTGGTAATTCAGGCATTTATAAAACTCACTTATGAAAAGGTAAAACTAGGAAATAATTGCTTTGCAATGCTTAAATCAAGCAACATTAGTCGCTGACTGGTTTTCTCGAGAAGATAATACTCACCATTTGCTTTATATAATAAGTACACCCAAGGTAGGGGCTCACCGGCGAGCTCAAACGTCGCTGCCGATAGTGGCTTATTAATATCAAGCGCATCAGGTGTGGCTGTCGTCATTAACGCTGTATTTTGCCATAAATAAACAAGCTCACTAAGTTGCTGCTCTGAACCTTGCCAACTAAGCGGTACCTCTTTGATCAAAGCAGTAGTACGCCAGCTTGTACCAATGCGCTCAATTTTTTGGTCGCTAAATTCAAGTGTTAACACAAAGCTTTGCACAGGAAGTAGTGGCTGCAGTTGCGCCTGCGTTTCATCGGATCCAATCTTTTTATGAAGACCATTTAAAAAGAAGATCATGATCAACATAGAAAAAATAATAACATTGTTCCAACCTTTGCGGCTTAATCGCATATGCAGTTCCTAATTTATATAAGGTTTTCAAGTTTAGCTAAAACTTAATTGCACTGTCTATATGTTAAAAGCTGGATACTTTGCTAGAATATCGGCAAATTTTAAGGAGTTTAGTCAATGTCAATGTATGTAGTGGGCCATAAAATCCCAGATTCAGATTCAATATGTGGTGCAATTGCACTGGCTTATTTAAAAAACCAAATTGATGAGCCGGCAATTCCAACCCGCCTTGGTGAAGTATCACCAGAAACACAGTTTATTTTAGATAAATTTGGCTTCGAAGCACCTGAGCTTAAACTTAGCTACGCTGGCGAAGACGTTTACATTGTAGACCACACAGAAAAAACCCAAGCACCTGATGATATTGATCAGGCTCGCGTTGTTGGCGTAGTTGATCACCATAAATTAGGTGATTTAACCTCATCGACACCGCTTGAGTGTTGGATCCGCCCTGTTGGTTGTTCTAACACCATTATTAAGATGATGTACGATTTTTATAACGTAGAGATCCCTAAAGATATTGCTGGCATTATGCTTTGCGCCATATTAAGCGACACGGTTATTTTTAAATCACCAACCTGTACCACAGCCGATATTAAATGTGTTGAAGCACTTGCAGAAATTGCAGGCATTGAAGACTTTAAAGAACTAGGCATGGACATGTTCCGCGTTAAATCAGCCGTTGAAGATACGCCTGTACGTGATTTAGTAATGCGTGACTTTAAAGACTTTAACATGAACGGTAACCTTGTTGGTATTGGTCAGTTAGAAGTTATTGACCTTGCGGTATTTGACGAGATTAAAGCCGACCTTGAAGCCGACATTGCCAAGCTTAAAGAAGAAGGCGGTCGTCATTCAGTATTTTTACTTCTGACCGACATTATGAAAGAAGGCTCACAAATGCTAATTGCATCAGACGATGCCAGCCTTGTTGAGCAAGCTTATGGTGAAAAACCAGAAGACCGTAAAGTATGGCTAGACGGCGTATTGAGCCGTAAAAAGCAAGTAGTGCCACCACTACAAGACGCTTTTAAGAGCTAGGTTCGAGGTTCGAGATTCGAGATTCGAGATTCGAGAAATTTAAAAACCTTGCGGTTAATATCGCAAGGTTTTTTTATACCCGTAGGCGGGAGTTTACCTCGCGCAGAATTTAGGTATTAAGCAACCCAATTAATTGCCTGCTATATTTACCTATAAAACCACAAGATATCAAAATGAAAAAATCACAAAACCTAAGGAAAGGTCGTATTTCAATACCCAACCACTATTACTGCGTAACCCTGGTCATTAATAACAGACAAAAGCTATTGAGCGATTTAAGTATCAATAGAAAAATAATTTATGAAATTAAGCAACTTGAAGAAGAAGGTGCCTGTAAAAGTATTGCTTTTGTCTTAATGCCAGACCATATACATTGGCTTTTTCAATTAAAAGTAAGCATGCATTTGAGCGCCTTAATTAGGCTATTTAAAGGCCGTTGCACCAAACTTGCCCGAGATCATCACAAAATTAATGAGCTTTGGCAAAGTGATTATTACGATCATATGATCCGAGATGAAAAAGATCTCATTAACTATGCGCGCTATATAGTAGCAAACCCGCTTAGAGCTAATATCGTTGATAACGTTGGCGATTACCCATTTTGGGATTGTATTTATTTGAAATAAAATATAAATACCCGTAGGCCGAAGTTTGTAAATGCAATTGAAAATTTGTAGGCGGGAGTTTACCTCGCGCAAGTTCTTTAGGCCTATCTACAAAGATTAAAATGCGCGGCATAAAGCCCCGCCTACAAAACAAGCAATAAGGACCCTCATGAAAATACTTCACCACGGAGCAGTAAATGGCGTGACAGGCTCATGCCACCAGCTGATAATAAACGACCAAAGCTCTTTTCTAATTGATTGCGGACTATTCCAGGGTGAAGATTCTGTAGATGATCTAAGCATTGAATTTAATATAGACACTGTTCGCGCATTAATAGTTACCCATTGCCATATTGATCATGTTGGCCGAATTCCCTATTTGTTAATGGCTGGCTTTAAAGGATCCATATTTACCTCTGTTGCATCAGCAAGCTTATTGCCGTTAGTCATTGAAGATGCATTAAAAGTGGGCGTTACGCGAGACCAAAAAATAATAGATACCTGCTTAAGGCTACTTAAACAACAAATTATTGAAGTTGATTTTAAAACCTGGTTCGATCTTCCTTGCAAAGGCGAACACACAGCGAAAGCCCGATTACAACGAGCAGGGCATATTTTAGGCTCCGCCTATGTTGAAATAGACATAAGCACGTCTCCTTATAAAGCTAATAATAATCATAGAGTGGTTTTTTCTGGTGATTTAGGCGCGCCCTATACGCCTTTACTACCCGCACCTAAAGCGCCCTATAAAGCCGATACCTTAGTGATAGAGTCAACTTATGGTGATAAAAATCACCAAGGTCGTAAACAACGTACGCAAACCTTAAAAAACGTGATTGAACGCGCTGTTGCCGACAACGGCGTAGTACTTGTGCCTGCCTTTAGTATTGGCCGCACGCAAGAACTGTTATACGAGCTTGAACAGCTAATTCATGCTTCTACTAAAAACTCACCTTGGCGCACAATACAAGTAATACTCGACTCCCCCATGGCAGCTAACTTTACTCAGCAATACCGAAAATTTAAATATTTATGGGATGAAGAAGCAAAACAAAAAGTAGCCAAAGGCCGTCACCCACTCGACTTTGAAAACCTCACTACAATAAATACCCATAGCGAGCACTTAGCGTTAATAAATTACCTCGCCACACGCCAAACACCTGCAATTATCCTAGCTGCAAGCGGTATGTGCACCGGCGGGCGTATAGTTAATTACCTTGAACGCTTTTTACCTGACAAAACAACCGATGTATTGTTTGTAGGTTACCAAGGGCGCGGAACATTAGGTCGCGATATACAAACCTACGGACCAAAAAATGGCTACGTGTTGATAAATAATACTAGGATGAATATTAACGCCAAAATACACACTATAAGCGGTTATAGTGCTCATGCAGATCAGGCAGGTCTCATTAAATTTGTAACCGGTATGCGCAAAAAGCCCCGCCATATAAAAATAGTCCATGGCGATGATGACGCTAAAAATGCACTCGCTACAAAGTATAGGGAAGTACTGGGGAACGAGGTGAAGGTAGAAATTGGGAAGGGATAGGTTAGAGCTTCGAGCTTCGAGCTTCGAGCTTCGAGCTTCGAGCTTCGAGAAATTTAAAAACCTTGCGGTTAATATCGCAAGGTTTTTAAATATCTGTAGCAGCGGGTTCACCCCGCGTCGATTTTAGGTTCTAGGCTTGAGGTTCGGTGTTTAGCTCTAGGCTCGTCGCCCGCAGCTCGCAGCCCGTAACTTCCTCTAAAAGCGCTGCGTCTCTTAAACTCTTTGTGCATAAATATTTTAAGATCTTATTCACAAAGAGAAGTGAATGAGGAGTAAATAAGAACATAAAACCATTAGCCCAACTGGTTAATTCGAGGTTCGAGGCTCGTAACTCGCTCCCCGCTGCCCACAGCTCGTCGCCCGAAGCCCGTAACCCGTCGCCCGTAATTCGCAACCCGAGTACAGTATAAAATAGCAACACTTAAGTTGCTAAAAACAACAATAGCAACTAATATGTTTCTATAAATTTAAAAAGCAACTTATTAGTTTCCTTAAATGAACCTTCTACAGCAAATAAAAAACCGTCGTCTTGCTCTAAAAATAAAACAAAATGAAATGCCCATGCGCATTGGTATTTCTAGGCAACAATACCAGCGACTTGAAGCAAAAGGCAATCCCAGATTAGATACGCTAACATTAGTAGCTCAAGGGCTTAATAGTGAAATAATGTTAATACCGAAAGAAAAAATGAGTGTGGTATTAGCAGCCCTCAAAAACAGTGATGGCAACATACCAACCGAACACCAAAAGCCTAATCAAAGCCTACAAAAAATAACTGTATCTGAAGATCCATGGAAAGGATTACTAGAGGATGAGGATGAACATGGAAATTAATGTTTTAAAGTTAACACTGCATGGCCATGTAGTAGGCTTTCTTGCTGGGGGTAAAAATGGCTTAAACATATTCCACTTCGATGAAAGCTTTCGTTTAAATAAAACGAGGCCAACATTTAGCTTAACTACACATCCAAACTTCCCACGAGCTGAAAAAATGATGTCAGAACCTTGGGTAACAAACCAACGCGTTCACCCCATACTATCAAACCTACTACCAGAAGGTTCATTACGCGAACTAATAGCTCAAGGCCTTAAAACTCATGTAGATAATGAGTTTCACATCCTTTCGTACCTCGGAATGGACTTACCAGGTGCTTTAGTTGCTGAACCAATGAAGCCTGAGGATGTTCCAATTAGCCTATTTAATAGTCATGGCCAAGTAACTGCGGTGAATTTTGACAAGTTAAATCAAGAGAATAAATTTTCTTTGGCTGGTGTCCAAATGAAATTTTCTATGAAAGAAAAAGACGGCCGATATAATTTAGCACGTGATAATGTGTTAGGTGATTGGATCATAAAAACCCCCTCAACTAAACATAAAGATGTGCCTACTAATGAGTTTACATCCATGACTTTAGCGTCAATGGTAGGTGTGGATATTCCGGATATAAAACTAGTTAATATTGAACAATTAGATAATTTACCTCAAATTAATTTACCTGATGAAAAACTAGCGTTTGCAATAAAGCGATTCGATAGGCAAAGCAATCAACGAATTCACATGGAAGATTTTGCACAAGTACTCGTTAAGTACCCACACGATAAATACGATTCAGGAAACTATGAGCAAATAGCAAGGATCTTATATCAGTTTTCAGAGGATGGGCTCGCTGATGTGCAACAGCTAGCAAGACGTTTACTTGCTAATATTCTGCTAGCTAATGGTGACGCTCACCTAAAAAATTGGAGTTTATTATATTCAGACCAAACAACGCCAAGGCTATCACCTGCTTATGATATAGTTACAACCAGTGTTTACATTGCAAATGAGCAACATTTTGCACTCAACCTCGCGAAAACAAAAGCATGGTACGATATCTCTTATAAACATTTTGAATACTGGTCTAAAAAAGCAGACACTCCTTGGCGAGCTATAAAACCTCATTTAGATGATGTAATTAATAAAGCGCGTACACAATGGCCAGATGCGATTAAGAATTTACCAATGAGTAAAGCACATAAACAACAACTTAAAACTCATTGGCAACGCCTTCATGAAGATTTTAGGTTCTAGGGATTAGGTTCGAGGTTCGAGGTTCGAGGTTCGAGGTTCGAGGTTCGAGGTTCGAGGTTC
>NZ_JASDDE010000093.1:0-7730 GCF_030407565.1 Pseudoalteromonas sp. APC 3694 | reverse complement strand
ATTAAATCGCCCCTAGTTTGAACAAATTTTAATCTGCAAAGGTCAACAGACCCTAATATAAATAAGTTCTACGATATTTTCATTATCGACCCAGCAAATGGCAATATTGTTTACTCTGTTTATAAAGAAGTCGACTTTGCAACATCGCTGCAAACAGGCCCCTACACTGATAGTAATTTAGCGAGCTTGTTTCAACAATTAAAAGACAGCAACGACCCACAAGCAATTGCATTTGCAGATTATAAACAGTACTCCCCTTCATATAACGCCCCTGCGAGCTTTATAGGTAAGCCTATTGTTGTTGATGGTAAAACAATTGCTATTTTAGCCGCCCAATTATCGATTGAAGATGTCAATTCAATCATGAAAGAACGTGGCGGATTGGGCATAAGTTCACCAATCATGGTTCAACGAACCGAAAGGGGTCCAAGCGATGGGGTCGGTCCGGGGTGTAGTGACATAGTTAATTTGGCAACCCATTCATAAAGCGTGAAACACGAGGTCAGGCCTTGTTGTATCTTGCCAAGACCAAACAGCAATCTCACGTTTAACACCCTTCCCCGTCATCACGCCCTGAAAATAAGCAATTGATGAATAATTCATTTCATGGATGAAATGTAAGCCATGCTTGCACATAGATGTGCTTTCATGGTGTTTACGTTCACATCTATTGTGGTTTGAAGGATTAAGCGTGATGCTCGGGTGCGCTGAGAGCGTCCAGAGAGGGGTCATCGGCAGCCCCTCTTTGGCTGCCGTCGCCAGCGCGACAAAACCTTGAATAAGGTTTCTAATTTAGATCACGGATTTATCTAGGCAAAAGTTAGCAATAAAAACCATCAGCCATTTTAGGCTAAAGCCCAACCTACAAACCACGCACGCCAGCAAGCTCAGCGCCTACGGTGGTTAACTTACCACTGGTGTTAAACCATTCACGGCTAAAGCCGACTCCAACAACAATACTTAACCTCTGTGTAGCGAAGTGTCTCTGTGATCTCTATGGTGAAATTCTTTTTCTCGCTTTTTTCGTCCTAAAGGACGACCTACAAACAATGCATATTTACGTGTTTGGGGGATGGTAATGATATTGGAGAATCGTTGGGTTTCGTTTCACTCTACCCAACCTACCCCATATAGTTTATGGCGAATCACCACGCACAAAAAAGCCGCTGCATTGCTGCAACGGCTTTTATAATTTCGATAAATCCCACTCTACAGTGGAACTTACTACCAATTAAAGTTCAAAAATTAGTCGCGGTATGTCTCAATCGGAGGACATGCACACACTAAATTACGGTCGCCGTATACGTCATCGATACGTGTAACCGTTGGCCAGAACTTATCTTTAGCAACTGCTGGTACTGGGAAGGCAGCGTAAAAACGGTCATACGCGCGGTCCCACTCATTACCTAACACATCAGCTTGCGTGTGCGGTGCAAATACCAGTGGGTTGTTTTCGATAGACCATTCACCTGAAATGATTTTATCAATTTCACCTTTAATCGATACCATCGCTTCGATAAAGCGATCAATCTCGCCCTTAGACTCAGATTCTGTTGGCTCAATCATTAATGTGCCCGCTACTGGGAACGACATCGTTGGTGAGTGAAAACCGTAATCTTGTAAGCGCTTAGCAACGTCCATTTCAGTAATGCCTGATTGCTCTTTTAATGGGCGTAGGTCAATAATACATTCGTGAGCAACGCGATTATTACGGCCACGGTATAAAATTGGGAAGTGCTTGCTTAGTTCATTGCTTAGGTAGTTAGCATTTACAATCGCCATTTCTGTCGCTTGTTTTAAGCCTTCAGAGCCCATCATCGCAATGTAAGCCCATGAAATAGGTAGAATAGCTGCAGAGCCATAAGGCGCTGCCGATACTGCACCGTTACCAGCATTAGTACCTGGTACGTTAATTACACTGTGGTTTGGCATAAATGGCGCAAGGTGCGATTTAACACCAATTGGACCAACACCTGGGCCGCCGCCGCCGTGTGGAATACAGAAGGTTTTATGTAAGTTTAAGTGCGATACATCTGAGCCAATAAAGCCTGGGCTAGTAACACCTACTTGCGCGTTCATGTTTGCGCCATCCATGTAAACTTGGCCACCATGCTGGTGAACAATTTCACATAATTCACGAATCGTTTCTTCGTATACACCGTGTGTAGATGGGTACGTTACCATGGCACATGATAGGTTTTCAGACACCTCAGCGGCTTTGGTTTTTAAGTCTTCCATGTCGATGTTGCCGTGTTTATCACAGTTAACAACCACAATTTTCATGCTCGCCATTTGTGCCGACGCTGGGTTAGTACCGTGCGCAGAACTTGGAATTAAACACACATTACGGTGTGCGTCCCCTCGTGACTCGTGGTATTTACGAATGGCGATTAGGCCTGCGTATTCACCTTGTGCACCTGAATTTGGTTGCAATGAAACCGCGTCGTAACCGGTAATGTTAACTAGCCAATCATGTAGCTCGTTAATCATTATTTGGTAACCTTCTGCTTGATCTAGCGGGCAGAATGGATGAAGGTTAGCAAATTCAGGCCAGGTAATTGGGATCATTTCAGCGGTCGCGTTGAGTTTCATGGTACATGAACCTAACGAGATCATAGAGTGATTAAGCGCTAAATCTTTGTTTTCAAGGCGCTTAATATAGCGAAGCATGTCTGTTTCGCTGTGGTAGCTGTTAAAGTTTGGATGCGTTAGGATTTCATCATCACGCACTAGGCTTGCAGGAATAGAGTCACTGCCATTTGCTTCAACATAAGCGGCAATTGCATCTACACTTAGGCCGTGGCCTTCGCCTAAAATAATATCAAATAACTCGGCAATGTCTGCACGTGTTGTGGTTTCTGATACTGAAATTGAGTACTCGCCCGCATGATTAGCAGCAAAGTTAACGCCTTTAGCCACAGCACGCGCAATCACGTCGGCTTTGTTTTCATCAATAACAGTTAATGTATCAAACCAGGTAGCGTGCTTAAGTGCCACACCTTTTGCTTTTAAGCCAGTTGCTAAAATATCAGCAAAACGGTGAATGCGCTGAGCAATGGTTTTTAAGCCTTGCGGGCCATGGTATACCGCGTAAAACGCCGCCATGTTGGCAAGTAATACTTGCGCCGTACAAATGTTTGAGTTGGCTTTGTCGCGACGAATGTGTTGCTCACGGGTTTGCATTGCCATACGCAGTGCATCGTTACCTAAACGGTCTTTTGATACACCAATAATACGCCCTGGTAATGAACGTTTGTAAGCATCACGTGTTGCAAAAAATGCAGCATGTGGACCACCGTAACCCATAGGCACACCAAAACGCTGAGCAGAACCAAGTACTACGTCGGCGCCCAATTTACCTGGTGCTTTTAATAGTAGTAAGCTCATGATATCGGCTGCCACACAGGCAATCGCTTTTTTGCTTTGTACGCCAGCAATTAGGTCAGTTATATCAACAATTTCGCCTGATGTTGACGGGTATTGAAATAACGCACCAAAAATGTCGTGGTTCACGGCATCAGCGGCTTTACCTACAATAATTTCAAAACCAAATTGCTCTGCACGGGTGCTCACTACGTCAATGGTTTGCGTGTGTACGTCGTCGGCAATAAAGAACGCATTGGCTTTTTTAGCTTTAGATACACGTTTTGCAAGGCCCATTGCCTCGGCTGCAGCAGTTGATTCGTCAAGCAGTGAAGCACTTGCTAAATCTAGGCCGGTAATGTCTAAGGTCATAGTCTGGAAGTTTAATAGTGACTCTAAACGCCCTTGTGCAATCTCTGGCTGATACGGTGTGTACGCTGTGTACCAACCCGGGTTTTCAAGTACGTTACGTAAAATTACGTGCGGTACGTGAGTTGGGTGGTAGCCTTGGCCAATATACGATTTGAAAACTTTATTTTTGCTTGCTACTGATTTTAAGTAGCTTAGTGTTTCAACTTCGGTGCGGCTTTCGCCGATATTAAGACCTTGCTCAAGACGAATACCAGCAGGTACAGTTTGACCGATCAGCTCTTCAACGCTCGATACTTCAAGAGCGCTAAGCATGTCGTTTACTTGCGCTGGGCTTGGCCCAATATGGCGGCGAATAAAATCTTGCTTTTGCTCTAATTGTTCAAGAGATTTGGCGTTTGACATGTGTCCAGATTCCTATGATCCTAAATACTAATGGGTAACTAGTATTGATTAAAATATGTGATGATTTGGCAACTTACTGGATATGGTAATAAGCTGTAAAATCATAAAAGCCCCAATGTTTTAAATAGAGGGGCTTTTAACTAATTAACGATTACTCTTCGTCAATAGTGTGTGCGTAGCCTTCTGCGTCTAATAAGTTATCAACTTCAGATTCGTCAGATGCTTTAATGCGGAATAACCAACCGTCGCCGTAAGCGTCGTTGTTTACTGTTTCTGGAGAATCTTCTAGCTCTTCGTTAATAGCAACAACTTCACCGCTAATTGGTGCGTAAATGTCTGATGCTGCCTTTACTGACTCTGCTACTGCACAGTCTTCGCCTGCATCGACTTCGTCGCCTACTTCTGGTAATTCAACAAATACCATGTCGCCAAGCAGCTCTTGCGCGTGCTCAGAAATACCAACAGTGTAAGTGCCGTCGCCTTCATTACGAACCCACTCGTGTGAAGGTGCGTATTTTAACTCGCTAGGGATATTGCTCATTTTGTTTCATCCTTTGGTTTAGATTGGGAGAATACCAATAAATGAGGGTGACCTATTTACTGGTATAACCAAATTATTTAGATTATTGATTTACCGTTACGTACAAAGCCCGATTTAACTACTTTTACGTTAACTAATTTTTTACGCATTTCTACTTGAGCTGTGTCGCCGGTTGAACGTGGCACACGTGCTAATGCAACACTATAGCCCAATGTTGGTGAGAATGTGCCAGATGTAATAACACCTTCGCCACCATCAACAATTACTTTAGAACCACTGCGTAGTACGCCTTTTTCTTCAAGAATAAGACCTACTTGCTTGTGAGTACTTTTTTCTGCACGTTGTTTTACCAAAACATCACGACCAATAAAGTCACGATCTTCTGGTTCCCATGCAATAGTCCATGCCATGTTAGCTGCCAGTGGTGATACACTTTCGTCCATATCTAGGCCGTAAAGGTTCATACCTGCTTCTAAACGTAGTGTGTCGCGCGCGCCTAAGCCCGCAGGCGCTACACCGGCATCAAGCAGTTGCTGCCATAAATCGGCTGCTTGCTCGTTTGGTACTACAATTTCGTAACCGTCTTCGCCAGTATAACCTGTTGTAGCAATAAATAAATCACCGGCTTGAACACCAAAAAATGGCTTCATGTCTTCAACTGCAGCTTGCTGGTCTGCGTTTAATACCTGGGCTGTTTTAGTACGTGCATTAGGGCCTTGAACCGCAATCATGGCGTATTCCGGACGCTCAGTAACCGTTACTGCAAAATCGCTCGATACCTTAGCTAAATGTGCTAAATCTTTTTCACGGGTCGCTGAGTTAACCACTAAGCGATAAAATGTTTCGCTAAAGTAGTAAATAATTAAGTCGTCAATTACACCACCTTGCTCGTTAAGCATGCCGGTGTAGAGTGCTTTGCCAGGTACTGTTAATTTAGCAACGTCGTTAGCTACAAGCTTGCGTAAAAATGCTTGTGCTTGCTCACCTTGTATATCAACAATGGTCATGTGTGATACGTCGAACATGCCCGCATCGTTACGAACGGCGTTGTGTTCTTCTATTTGTGAACCGTAGTTAATTGGCATTTCCCAGCCATGAAAATCGACCATTTTTGCGCCGGCTTCAAGGTGCTTTGCATGTAATACTGTTTTAGAAGTCATAATATTCCTTCACTTTTAAATTAACCCATGTGTGTGGGCGTGGCCTCAATTAAATGAGGGGGAATAACATGGTAGCCATTAATAAGCCTACCAAATTGTAATCTTTAACTTTTTACCCGTTAGGCTGCTTGAGTGTTGGTAACACTAAAGCCCTGTTGCTGCATATACTGTTGCCACTTATCAAGGGTGGCCGTTTTAGCAATAACAATAAACTGCTGTTCGTTGTTTTGATCTACTGCAGTAACAAACACGTCTCCACTTTGCGCGCCATAGCAAAGCTGCGCGTCAGCAAGGCGTAACCCTGGGGTTAGTTTAAATGCCTCAACTAAGGTATCAAAGGCGTTGCTACCGGTTAAGGTAAAGGTTGCTAAATCGGTGCGTACCACAAAGTCGATATCGTACCTAAGCTGTTGCTCGTTAATGAGTGCTTGTAATTGCAAGCTGGCATTTACTGGGAGTACAAATCGAAAGGCGGTTTCGCTAAAGTAGTAAACGGCGTAGCTAAAATCAGAATTTAAATCGCCATCCAATGTGCCTTTAAAACCAAAGCCACTGGCGGTTAGTTTGGTGAGGTCATGACCTAAAATAGCACTTAAAAATACCGATGCTTCACTGCCGCTAAAATCAATAACAACGTGGCTGTTATTAGCTTGTAAGGCATTAATAACCGCGCTGTTAGCGTTGCTATGGCGGGCAAACATTATCGGGTTAAAAGTCATAACAAATACCTATCTATCTTTAATAGCAAAAGTATATTGCGCAAGGCTTACAACAACAAATTGTAATTACTTATCAATTGATAAATAATACTTATATATATAGCCATATAAATAGTAATTTTAAATATGAAAAACATTTCAACCGACAGTTTACGCACATTTGTTATGGTGGTTGAGGTAGGTGGATTTGCCAAAGCAGGCGATTTACTTGGCCTTTCGCAACCTGCGGTAAGCTTACAAGTAAAACGTTTAGAAGACTTATTAGGCTATAAATTATTTAAAAAGCAGGGACAACGCCAAGTACTTAATCAATATGGTGAACTGTTACTGCCTATGGCAAAACAAATGGTGCAACATAACGATGCCATTTTACAGTTATTCACTTCCGAAAGTGTGACTGGTAAAGTGCGCCTGGGGATCCCTAGCGAATTTGCCGCGCGTATTTTGCCCTCCATTATTGGCGATTTTGTGGCGCTCTACCCTGAGGTATCATTTGAAGTAAAATCACGCTTAAGTAAACACCTACTCTCTGATGAGCGCCAAGATCAATTTGATTTAGTATTGGCGCTTAACGAGCAACTTGACTCAGAAAAATTCCCTATTTTTATTCAAGACCAATTAGTGTGGGTGGGTGACCTATCACTGGCACAAAATGAAACGGTCACCTTAGTGACCGCCCCTGAGGGCTGTATTTATCGCCGCAGAGCAACTCAGGCTCTTGAAAAAGCAGGCATTAAATATCGTATTGTTTACAGTAATGCTGATTTAACCGGTTTAATTGCCGCATTAAAAGAAGGCTTAGGCATAACAGTGCTCGCAAAAAGTACCGTACCTAACGATTTAGCCTATCACTTACACACTAAACATTTACCTGCGCTTGGTAGCATAGGTATTAGTTTAGTAAAAACCGCCAGCGAACCTGAAAACGCCGTGTTTAAACTCGCTGAGTTTATTAAGCTGCGCTTAGGTTACCCCACTCCTTAAATAACCTGAACTCTGGATAATAAATCTATCTCAAGCAGCGTTCAGGTTAAATTAACCGCCACCAGCCAATAGGTTATTTTGGTTTTATAAGATTAGAATAAACATTCAGGGTCTGTTGACCTTTGCGGATTAAGATTTGTTCAAACTAGGGGCGGTTTAATCGCGGCGCGAGGTTTGTAACCTAGTGGG
>NZ_JASDDE010000092.1:0-8044 GCF_030407565.1 Pseudoalteromonas sp. APC 3694 | reverse complement strand
GATTATCGCTCAACCCTGTTAGAATCTGGGATTAAAATGCGCTAGCCGTGATATATAGCCCAGTCTAAATAAATTTTTACCTTTATTGATAACCAAGTAAAAAAATAATCAGATATCGTATAAGACACCATCATTATAAATGAGCTGAGTAATAAAGTTGTTTTTCTTTTGACATCTAAAGTATAAACAAAAATGTTGAAAAAGAACGCCATCAGAAATCCCCACATAATGAATGCTGATAACGAAAAAAAACCAAAAAACTCAGTTAATAACATCTACTACCTTATTTATTTAGGTCTTACTGGAGGGATCATGCCACCACCACGTTGAAGATCTGCGCCACTTGCCGCAGCCATCGCCTCTTGAGAGATACTTACTGTATCAGATTGTAGGGTTTTAGGGCTAGCAGTTTGTTCCATTGCAGGCTTTAATTGTTGCGTTTTATTGTATGCTTGCATTTGTACTTGGCTGTTCGCTGAAATTTGCATGTGATTAATCCTTTTGAGTATTAAATTTATTATTGGCGCAAATTTAAATCACACCACCTGAAGCAGTTACTAAATAACTGCAGTAACGCATTGCCTACGTTGTTTAATTGACTCAACAACACGCTACAGAATAATAAAAGCAAACGATATGCCAACTTTAAATTAATAGTATATTAATTTAAAAATTATTTTATTTTACTCAAAAAAAAACGCATCGGGGTCACCGTGCGTTTTTTATCCTAGGGATTGCTCAAGCCACGTTTTTACAGGGGATCTCCATGCTATTACTTGGCTTTAACATATATTCCATTGCGACTTCATCACAGTTTTCTTTGCGTAAACATAGCTCGCAATCTTTCATTACTTTTTCAGGTAGGCTCTCTTTATTACAGAAACTAAACCGCTGATTTTCGAAAAAGTCAGGTACACGAGTCAGAACAATGACACGATTAAGTGCCAACTTTTTGGCTTTCACTAATAAGTGTTCAACCAGTTCTCGTCCCTGCCCCGTTACTGCGCTTTTAGGATCAATGCCTAATGAACGTATTTCAGCTAATCCTGTGTCGTAAATATAAAGTGAAGCACAACCCGATACCTGACCGTCTATCTCGGTTACGGCAAACTCATTAATTGAGTGCACCATATCACTTTTAGCTCGCGGTAAATTTTCGCCGACTGTTGCCCAGTGCTGTACGAGTTTAGCAATTGCTTCTACGTCATCTAAGTTGGCATCACGAACCGTTATTTGCTGTTTTTTTTTCGCGTCTTTCACCGCTTTGCTTACTTGCTCTAATGATGTACCGCCAAGCGCTTGGCGTGCTTTTATACAGGCGTCAATTTCAAGTACCGGATACACGTCATCTTCAAACACTGGATTTACTGATTTATACTGCTCTAGTGAAAGCTCCTCTAACGTTTTACCTTCACTAATAGCTAATTGCACCAACACCCCAACAATATGATGCCCTTCTCTGAACGGCACTCCTTTAGCGACTAAGTAATCAGCAAGTTCGGTTGCATTCGCGTGGCCACCTTTTGCCGCTGCAAGGGTTTTATCTGCTTTCACTTTTATACCTTTGATACACGCTTGTGCCATATGAATACACGCAAGCCATGTTGGCATGGCATCAAAAATGCCTTCTTTGTCTTCTTGCATGTCTTTATTGTAAGCAAGTGGCAGTGCTTTTAAGGTCATCATCATTGCGCTAAACGCACCAAACACCCGGCCAGTTTTACCACGAATTAGCTCTAATGCATCTGGGTTTTTTTTCTGTGGCATTAAAGATGAACCCGAGGTCACATTATCGGCCAGTTCAATAAAGCCAGCTTCGCCTGAGTTATAAAAAATCAGGTCTTCAGACATCCGCGATAAGTGGATCATAGAAATAGACGCGCAGCTTAATAGCTCAACCACAAAGTCACGATCAGATACACCATCAAGGCTATTTTTAGTCGCGCCAGTAAATCCTAGCCCTTGTGCAAGTGCATGGCGGTCAATCGGGTATGCAGTGCCTGCAAGAGCGCCACTGCCGAGTGGGCAATAATTCATTCGTGCTTGGGCATCTTGTAATCGACTTTCATCACGCTCAAGCATTTCTACATAAGCCATACACCAATGGCTAAATAACACCGGTTGTGCACGTTGTAAGTGGGTATAACCTGGTAATATTGTGCCAAGCTCACGTTCAGCTAAGCCAATAAACTCAGCTTTAAGTTGCGCAATTGCTTTTAAAATATGATCGGCGGTATCGCGGCACCAGAGTCTAAAGTCGGTAGCAACTTGGTCGTTACGACTTCGGCCTGTGTGTAACTTTTTAGCTAAATCACCTACTTTTTCAATTAGCGCAGCTTCAACATGAGAATGAATATCCTCAGCACCTGAAGTGGCAACAGCGTGTGGATTTACTTTTACTTCTTCAAGTAACTCATAAAGTGCCGATACCAGCTTTTTGTGCTCATCACTAGATAACACATTCACTTGTTCAAGTGCACCAGCCCATGCAACAGAGCCAATTATATCTTGCTCTGCTAATTGATAATCGAAGGGAAGTGAATCGTTAAACTGTTTAAACGCTTCATCTGGACCCGTAGAAAAACGTCCGCCCCATAATGCCATGAAATTTCTCCAAACCCGATAATAGCCCCTTAATTCCAAGGGGCATAAAAAATTACTTTTTAGCTAATGCTGAAATTCTGCTTGATAGCGAGAATAAACGAATAAAGCCTTCTGCGTGCGATTGGTCATAAACATCGTCTTCACCAAAGGTAGCAAAATCTTCGCTATATAAACTGTTAGGTGATTTTTTCTGAACCGCTGTCACTTGGCCTTTATAAAGCTTAAGTACCACTTCGCCCGTTGCTAGTGTAGACAGCGCTTCTGCACCGGCTAAAATAGAATCTTTTAGCGGCGTAAACCAACGACCGTCGTAGACTAAGTGTGAGAATTCACCACCGAGTACTTCTTTCCATTTACGGCTCGCTTTATCAAGTACTAACTCATCAATAGCTTGCAGCGCTGCCATGATCACAGTACCGCCTGGCGTTTCATAACAACCACGCGATTTCATGCCAACTAAACGGTTTTCTACAATATCGACACGGCCCACACCATGAGGTGATGCAATATCGTTTAATTTAACTAAACAATCATAAGGTTTAAGCTCTTCACCATTTACAGCAACTACTTCACCTTCAACAACCGATAAAGTGACGTGTTCAGCTTTATCAGGTGCTTGCTCTGGTGAGTTAGTCCAGGTCCATACCTGCTCACTTGGTTCACACCAAGGGTCTTCAAGTTCACCGCCTTCGTGAGAAATATGCCATGCGTTAGCATCACGACTGTAAATTTTAGTTGCTGACGCAGAACATGGAATGTCACGTTCAGCTAGGTAATCAAGCAATGATTCACGGCTTGATAAATCCCACTCACGCCATGGCGCAATCACTTTTAAATCAGGTGCGAGTGCGGCAAAACATGACTCAAAACGTACTTGGTCGTTACCTTTACCCGTACAGCCATGAGAAAGTGCATCGGCACCTACTTTACGTGCAATTTCAACTTGCGCTTTAGCAATGATTGGACGCGCCATAGAAGTACCAAGTAAATAAGTCCCTTCATATATAGAACCCGTTTTAAGCGTTGGGTAAATATAATCGCTTACCATCTCATCTTTTAAATCAACCACGTAACACTCAGATGCACCAGATGCTATAGCTTTAGCTTCTACGCCTTCAAGTTCTTCAGCTCCTTGGCCAACATCGGCAACAAAGGCAATAACTTCACAGCCGTAGTTCTCTTTTAACCATGGCACGATAGCCGATGTATCAAGACCACCAGAATAGGCTAAAACGACTTTTTTAATTGAACTCATAGGTGTTCCTTAACAAAATTTGGATTTAACAATGTAACTAATAGCGCATTTTGCGCATGCATGCGGTTTTCTGCTTGCTGTATAATTTTTGATGCAGGGCCATCCATTACCTCAGAAGTAATTTCAAACTCACGGTGTGCCGGTTGGCAATGTAATACCGTAGTTGCACCGGTTTTTTCTAACAATGCCTGGTTTAATTGATAAGGCATGTATTTTTCTTTTACTTGCTCAAGCGGTGTAGTGTCTCCCATAGAAACCCAGGTATCAGCGTAAACAACATTAGCGCCTACTGCAGCCTCAACCCTGTCACTTACCATTACAGAAGCGCCATTCATCGCTGCTATTTGCTCTGCTTTTTTAAGTACTTGCGAATCAGGTGAGCTGCCTTTTGGTGTTACAGCGACAAAGTCTGTTCCTAAAGTAGCGGCTAATAGCATTAATGAGTGCGTTACATTATTGCCCTCACCTAGGTAGGCAAGCTTTAACTGGCTAACATCACCGTGCACTTCTTGAAGCGTTAAAAAATCAGCTAAGGCTTGACATGGGTGATATAAATCACACAAACTATTAACCACTGGAACAGACGAATACTCACCTAAGGTAGTTAACGTACTGTGCTGATTAACACGGGCAACGATACCATCAGCCCAAGTTGAAATATTCAAGGCAAAATCTTTTATTGATTCACGTGCCCCCATTGCACCGTTTTGTTGATCAAGATAAACCGCATGACCGCCTAAGCGGTTTATACCAATATCAAACGATAAGCGCGTGCGTAAACTTTGCTTTTCGAACAAAGTAACCACTGACTTACCAGCTAACACTTGGCTATACTTTGCAGGGCTTTCTTTAATATCTTGCGCTAATTTTAATAAATTAAGGGCGCCTTGTTGGTCTAATTCTAGACCCGTTATAAAATCTTTAAACATATTCAACCTATGGTGTCACTTTAGTTCCGACGTGCTCGCCTTGCAGCAAAGCCGTTAAATTTTCTGGCTTTTGCCAGCTGGAAATGTACACACCGCGTCGTAAATGTTGGGCAGCGTGAAGACTGGTCTTAACTTTGACCTCCATCCCGCCCACAATTACTCCCTCTGCAATTAAAGTATCAATGTGTTTTGTGTCAAGTTGATGTAAAGGCTGCTTATTGGCATCAAGTACCGCCTCTACGTCCGTCATAAAAATAAGTTCTGCATTTAAATTATTTGCCATTGCGGCGGCTGCTTCATCGGCATTAACATTGTATAACAAGCCCTGCTCATCAAAGCCGATAGAACTGATGATTGGTAACCGGCCAGCACTGAGTAAATCATTAATAATAGAATCAGCATTGTTGTGACATTGACCTACTTGACCCAATGCTTTTAATTTTTGCGAGGCGGTGATCCCTGCTTCATATAAACTTAACCCCACCGGCTTATGACCAACATTAATTGCTTGCGCCATGAGTTGTTTGTTTGCCGCACCCGCAAGGGCTCCAACAATATAAGGCATCTGTTCTTTAGGGCTAATACGTAAACCTTGGTGTTTAGCACTGGCAAAACCAGCCTCTTTTAACCAGCTATCAACTAATGAGCCACCGCCATGCACAATGACAAATTGTGCATCATGTTGCTCATTAAGAACCTCAAAAAGCGCTTTAGCGGCATTTTCAGTATTGAGTACTGCGCCACCGAGTTTAATAACCCACGTTTTACTGCTCATTTAAACGCTCCTACTAAGCCTGTAGTGTGAGGCAAACCCATTGACAAATTAATACATTGCAGAGCCTGACCAGCTGCCCCTTTTAATAAGTTGTCAATTGCTGCCATTACTATTAACTGTGAGCCTTGCTGCTGCCACGCAATATCTACATAAGGTTGTTTAGCCACCCCTTTAATCGAAGGGATTTTGCTGCCAAGCAAACGAATTAATGGCTCATCCGCTAAGACTTGATACGCTTTAGCTACTTGCTCACTGGTCACACCCGGCTTTAATTGCACATAAATAGTTTCTAAAATACCGCGCGGGAAATTACCTAAATGAGGAGTAAATAACACCTCATGACATAGGTGCTGTTGTATTTCAGGCCCATGACGGTGATTAAACAAACCATAGGGTGCAAGTGATACCTCACAAAAATGCGTACCGATGCTGGCTTTTCGCCCTGCGCCAGTTACGCCAGAAACCGCATTAATAATAATTTTTTCATCACTCAACAAGCACGCTTGTTGCAGAGGCTTTAATGCATTTAATGCAGCCGTTGGATAGCAGCCAGCAACAGCAATTAACTGAGCATCAGTAATGGCTTTACTATTCCATTCAGCAAGACCATAAGCCGCTTGATTAAGTAGTTCTGGATGTTGGTGTTCAAAGCCATAATAAGTAACGTAATCATCATTACTTGCAAGACGATAGCCACCAGAAAGGTCAAATACCTTTTTGCCCATCGCTAAAAACTGAGGCGCTAAATCCACACTTACTTTATGATCGGTGCACAGACAAACGTAATCTGCTGAATGAGTGATATCAGCAAGTGCATGTTCATTTAGTGGCTGCAAAGGTAAATCAAGTAACCCTAAATGCTCAGGATACAATTCACTAAGCAATTTATGTTTATCTAAACTTTGCGCTGATACATAACAGCCAGTTAGTGAAAGCGTTGGATGTTTTGCTACTAAGCTAGCCAGTTCTGCGCCGCTGTAACCGCTGGCACCTATAATTACTACGTTCATTATTTACTCTTTATCTAAAATTAGTGACCACATTCCATGTTGTTTGTTTACACTAGGGTCTAACCCAGCCAAACAGATTAAATTTATGAGTGATAACTATCGTCGTATTATTTTCATGGCGTAACTTTAATATATTTATGCTTAAAAAGTGAATTGATATTCATCATAAATACTTTTATATTGTTATGCAATTAAAATGAATACTTATTTTGGAATTTTTTATGTCTCTGCCGTCATTTATTTCGATGTACCAGCAATTGATTGCTGCCCCCTCTATCAGTGCCATTGAAGATCATTTATGCATGAGTAATAAAAGTGTCATTGAATTGCTAGCGCAATGGTGTGAAAGCTTAGGTTTTAACTGTGAAATAATAGAGTTAGAAGGCAACAAAGGTCGCTACAACTTATTAGCAAAACGTGGTCAAGGCGACGGCGGTTTAATGCTAGCAGGCCACACTGATACAGTGCCATTTGATGATAGTCGTTGGAATCACAACCCATTTAAATTAACTGAGCAAGATAATAAACTATATGGCTTAGGTAGCATTGATATGAAAGGTTTTTTTGCTTTTGTACTGCAGGCTATTAGCGAGCTTGATGAAAAGCAACAAACACAACCAATTTTAATATTAGCCACCGCAGACGAAGAAACCACTATGGCTGGCGCACAACAAATCTGTAAGCACCCAAATTTAAAGCCAAGTCGCTGTATTATTGGTGAACCTACTGATATGACTCCGGTATTTACTCATAAAGGTCATATGAGTACAGCAATAAGAGTTGTCGGCCGTTCAGGACATAGCTCAGATCCCGAACGGGGTCTTAACGCCATCGAAGTGATGCATAAAGTGATTACAAAATTGCTAATCTTAAAAGAACAAATTAAGAATAAATATTCAATAAATCACTTTGAAATTCCTCACCCAACGCTCAATTTAGGTAATATTCATGGGGGCGATAATGCAAATCGGATTTGCGGTTGCTGTGAAATGCACATTGATATGCGCCCTCTTCCTGGCTTAAGTGTACAAGAGCTACAAGCATTGCTGCTTGATGCAACCTACGATATAAATCAGCAATACCCTAATTCGGTCAGTGTGATTGATTTACATGAGCCAATTCCAGCATTTACAGGAAGCACAGACAGCGCGTTAGTTAAACTAGCCGAAAATATAGCAGGGCAAAAAGCAGTGGCTGTTAATTACTGTACTGAGGCACCATTTATACAACAACTGGGTTGTGAAACCATCGTCATGGGACCGGGTTCAATTAACCAAGCGCATCAGCCCGATGAATATTTAGCGATGGAAAAAATAAAGCCTTCGCAACAAATTATCAGCAACCTCATAAAGGCGAGTTGCTTTTAATCAGTAACAAAAAAGACGCTATTAAGCGTCTTTTTTATAGCATTTATATTTAACCTGAACTCTGAATAATAAATCTATCTCAAGCAGCTATTTTTAGCGCTAAC
>NZ_JASDDE010000091.1:0-8336 GCF_030407565.1 Pseudoalteromonas sp. APC 3694 | reverse complement strand
GTTTCAGAAAAGTAGCGCTCATATTTTACGTGACCAAGGTGATTATTATGCCTTGCTCTGATCACTACATATTCTATAAGTTCAATTTATAATGATCTTGCCGTGGTTAAAGAACGGCTAAACTTAACCGGTCGTGCAAGTTTAGGTTATTCAAATCATTATTCCGGCAATATTTACAATGGTAATGAATCAATTACAGTTACAGAATTAAAAGTTAAGGTTACAACTACGAATGGAAAAAGCAAAACGTCAAGGTATTATATTGATGAGGTCAATATTCCCCCCTTAACGAGCATAAGCTTTGGTTTTGATATAATTCTAGGTGGAAATGGCTCTGAGTATTCATGGGCCATTTCTTCAGCTAAGGGCTATGAAGAAAAGTAATTTTAGTAGCTAATAATGTTGTGCTAGAGCTGTGTCGATTTTAGAAATGCTAAGTTGGTTTTATAATTTCAAGGAAATGATTTGATATATATTGATCCGGGTAGTGATAAACACATAATTGAAAGTCGTCAGCTTGAGAGCGAGTATAAAGAAGCTTGCCAGTGGATTAATGAGTTAGGTCTTGAATATAAGAGAACTAGATTTGGAAGTTATGAAAAAGACTTTGATGCATTTATCAAAACGGGTGGTTTAAAAAGCCCAACTGAAAATCTGAAAACATTTTTTAATGCACATTTGGAAGCAAATGAACTAATTAGGATTAAGAATGCATTTGATAGTCTAAACAGTGACTACGCATTTGAGGCAATTAAAAAAACAGTTTCAGGTCAACGTTTTCGTAATAGTTGTAAATCTGATTATTCGAGAGATTTTGCTTTTGAGCTATCTATGGCGTCTCGCTTTTTAAAAGCTGGTTATGAAGTCGATGTAAGAACAATAACTGATCTCATAGTTGATATTGATGGTCGGCCTTTATATGTAGAATGCAAAAGAATAAAGTCAGCAAATCAGCTCGAGAAAAGAGTTAGAGAGGCCAATGAGCAGACTAGAAAACGAGTAGAGAGTAATAAAGCTTCAAAGGCTAAAAGCTTTATTGCACTTAACTTAACAGATGTTATTAACCCCGATGCGATGCCTATGATCGCAAGTTCACTTGGCTATTATAAAAATGCATCAGCACAAACTCTGAAAGACTTTATTATTTCCAAAAAAAACTCATTATCAAAAAAGAAACACAATAAATGCCTTGGTGTCTTCACTGAGTTTACAACACAAGGGTTTATAAATAATCCGGAAAGTTATGCTTTTGTTCACCTACGAGAAGGTAACTTTTATCAGTATCCACTAAAAGACAATGATCGACAGTTCCTTGATTCATTCGCTCATAAGTTAGGGAACCAAAATTTACTTTAGTGTTTAATTATATCAGGAGTTTATCTACTGCTTTTGTATTCACCGTTTAGTTGAAATTTTCGTGTTTAATAATTTCTTCTGAAAAACACAATGCAGTTTATTGAGTTTCATGTGTATTATTACTGTCTCGTAGTTATATTACTCCGAACTTTAAATGGCAATTTATTACTAATTAACACTCAAAAAACCACGACCTTTGCGGTATGATAAGCCAATAATTTATATTGATATTCTTGCAAAGAGAGACCACATGGACGCTGCATCAAAAAAGCCTGCTACAAAAAAAGCCGCAAAAAAAACACAAGTCGGGTTTGAAGAATCCCTTTGGGATGCCGCCAATAAACTGCGTGGCAGTGTTGAATCAGCCGAATATAAGCACATTGTTTTAAGCTTAATCTTTCTTAAATTTATTAGTGACAAGTTTGAAGGGCGTAAAAAAGCCATTATTGCCGAGTACGGCGACGAATACATCGACATGGTCGACTTTTACGCGATGGATAACGTGTTTTACCTACCAGAAGACGCACGCTGGTCGTATATTCAAGCCAACGCTAAGCAAGGCGATATAGCCGTTAAAATAGATACCGCACTACACGCGGTTGAAAAAAACAATAAATCACTCGCGGGCGCATTGCCCGATAACTACTTTTCACGCTTAGGGCTTGATGCTAGTAAGCTTTCAGCACTTATCGATACCATTAATAATATCGACACCATTGCTAACCAAAACGAAAAAACAGAAGAAGACCTCGTTGGCCGTGTGTATGAATACTTTTTAGGTAAATTTGCCGCCTCTGAAGGTAAAGGCGGGGGCGAGTTCTATATAATGTCATCTTCAAATTTATCATGCGAATGCCACCTAAGTTTAGCGGCTTAAAGTGTTACCATCTACCAATTAAATTTATCTATTTCTCTCCTTGCCTCACTATAAATTTTTAACTCATTTCCAACAGTAAAAAAGATCTTACCATGTGCATTACCAAGATCAGTTTTCATGGAGTTGAAATTATTTTTCCATTCGCCTTTTGCCCCATCAAAGTTAGCCAAGCAAAATGCGATGAGTGCGTCTAAATCAACAAAACCATTACTTAATTCAAGTTCTAAAAACCCTTTAATCAATTGATGATTTTTCTGCCAAGGTTTTTGCGACCATATTTTGATTCTATGTAATTTAGTAAAGTCATCTAAAGTGGAGTTCACTTGTTTTAATTCTGACGAAGGCTCAGTTATATCTGAAGCTTCCGATGGAGTGATGCAAAATAGTTTTTGAAACAAAGAGCCTATTGAATTAATTGATTCAAACTGACCTTTGTTTATAAGTAAGCGCGCAATTAAACCCACATACCAATATTAATGCTACCTATGCATAATTTACTCAGCATATTAACCTGAGGTAATTATGAATAAACAGCAAAAAATAAAACACTGGCAAGGCATTTTTGAGCAGCAAAAATCGAGTGGTTTAGCCATCATTCAATTTTGTCGTGATAACAACATTAACGCATCGACTTTCTATGTTTGGCGTAAACGCCTTTCTGACGAAACGATAAGGGTTAAAAAGCAACAGGTGATCCCGTTTGTTATTCATGAGCAAGCCTTTACACACCCTTCAATCATTAAACTCACCACACCAAACGGCTATCAAATAGACTTCGAGTCGACATTAGCGCACCAAGCACTCGCCAAATTATTGAGCGTACTGTGACACCTTGCACCCACCAAGTTTACTTGGTCACGGGATTCACCGACATGCGAAAATCAATCAATGGGTTAAGTATTATTGTCAGCGATACCCTATCTCTCGATCCTTTAAGCCAAGCGTGGTTCGTTTTTTGTAATAAACAACGCGATAAATTAAAAATTTTGTTTTGGGATACCAATGGTTTTTGGCTTTATTATCGTCGCTTAGAGCAAGGACGATTTCAATGGCCAAATCATGCTCAAGCACACGTAGCCATGGGGATTGAACAACGGCAGTTACAATGGTTATTATCTGGCTTACCGGTAAATAATAAAACCCGCCACTCAACTTTATCAGGGTTATCAGTGATATAAATTAACCAGATCGTTTTTTTTACTTGAACGATCTTTCCCATGTGTCATGCTATTAAAATGCCAGACACTATTCTCATCACCGAACTACAAAATCAGCTTGCACTTATGCAGGCTAAGCTTGATGGCTTAGAAAAAGATAAAATTTCACTGCAAGAAGATAAGGTTGAAATGCAATCGCGGATTGACCACTTGCTTGCTGAGCTTAAGTTAAGTAAATCCCAAAAATACGGTAAAAAAAGTGAAAAAGCCCCACGGGGCACCTTCAATGAAGCGGAGCAGCATAAAACGACTGAGCCGCCTAAACACCATAAGAAAGGTAAACAAATACTGGCTGAGCACTTTGAACGAGAAGAGGTTGAGCACACCTTAACCGAGTTAACGTGTCAGTGTTGCGGTGAACAACTACATCAATGTGGTAGTGAAGACAGCGAGCAAGTGAAGATTATTCCGGCGAAAGTCAGTGTCATTAAGCACAAACAATTTAAATATGCTTGCAGACATTGCGAGCATGAACAATTGGCCAGTAAAATAATCACCGCGCCTAAACCCAAGCAGCCTATTCCTGGCAGCATTGCGAGTCCAGAAGCGTTATCGGCGGTTGTTACGGGCAAATACTGCGATGCCTTACCGCTTTATCGTTTCGTTGACATACTGGGCCGTGGCGGCCTTGAACTATCGCGCGGAACATTAGCTAATTGGTGTATTAAAGCGGGCCTGCTAATCAGCCCCTTAGTGGCAGCCATGCAACGTCACTTGCTTAGTGAGCACAGTTTATGTGCCGATGAAACCCGTACACAAGTGTTAGATGAAGGTGACAACCCTAGCAGCAATTCCTACATGTGGGTTTATCGCAGCAATGAGGTCAGCCGTGAGCCTGTCGTGATTTACGATTACCAAGCAGGTCGAAGTCGCGCTTGCGCAAAAGAATTTCTTGCCGGTTATCAAGGCTATTTACAGTGCGACGGTTACCGTGTTTATGACGGTATTGAAGGCATTACCCCTGTTGGTTGCTGGGCACACGCTAGACGCAAATATAACGATGCCTTAAAAGCAGAGTCGAAAAACAAAGGTCGAGCGCATAAAGCCATCAGCTTTATCAGCCAATTATATAAACTGGAAACCCACGCTAAAAACAAACAGTTATCTCCTCAAGCGCGGTATCAGTTACGACAAGAAAAAGCCTTACCCATATTAATGCACTTTAAAGCGTGGCTTGATGAAGCCGAAGGTAAAGTAACGGCGGGGAGTTATATTGGCAAAGCGATAAAATACACGCTTAATCAATGGCCGAAATTAATGCGGTATAGTGAAGATGGCGAACTAGGGATTGATAATAATATTACTGAGCGAGATATTCGGCCGTTTACCACTGGTAGAAAAAACTGGCTATTCTCAAAATCGGTTAATGGTGCTCAGGCCAGCGCGATACTTTATAGTATTGTGATGACGTGTCGTGCTAATGACATCAATCCGTATTACTACTTTGTGCATTTATTTAAAACGTTGCCGAATCGAGATGTGGGTGATGATGATTTTACCGACCTAATGCCGTGGAATGTGCAGCTAGACTTCGATTATAGCTAAGCGCACTGCTTAAATGCGCGCTTACGTTTATAACTCGAATATTGGGTCGCTCATTTTTCACTCCGTCCTTATTTCCCTTGGTGTGCTTAGCTACCTTAAGGTTATCTATGTTCGGTAAAGGTTCACCAGCTTGCTCGCCATAAAATAAGAACTCTTTAAATTTTAAAGAGTCTTCATCAAAGATAATCCAAACTACACAGCCAGATGGTTTATCCGCTAACTTTATGTGTACTTTTTGCAGACTTGTAGAAGAAAATGTGTGAGATGTTTTTAGCTGAATATGCCTAACAACCCCGTAACACTCGGCAATGATATCGTAACCTGAATTATCAACCTCAGGTTTTGCTATCTCAAGCCCGCATTCGTGCTCAAGCCAAGATAGCTTTAATAACTCGCCTACAAATAAATGTTCAATTAACTTCTCTCTATATGACGAGTGTTCGTTATTTTTGCTCATATTATTTTGCCTTCACTTTTGTTTTTATCTCATCCGTATAGCTATCAAATTGATCTAAGACAAAAATTAGGAAACCCTCAGCAATATGAATTTGGTTACCATCTTGAGTTACATTAACAGCGTCATCCTTAATTAATTCCTCTATAGCTTTTATTGGCTGGCCGTCCTTTTCTAAAACTCTTGCATCATTATGAGCGCAACTATTTCTTAGTTTTATGATTTTTTTTATAGTTGGGGAAATTTTTGAATCTTGCAAGCCAATTATCTTTTTTATGAACAAATTAACTCTTTCCAACCCTTGCCCTTTTAAATCATTTAGTTTTATTGGGGAGTTATGCTGCTTGGCATATATATCGCAGAAACGTTCAAGTTCGTGCTCATAGGTTGCGACTAAGGTAAGCAGTGCTGAGCGCCTTTGTACACTTGGAAAGTGATTTTTAAAAATATCGTCAAGGAATACATCTTGGCTATCTAAACCTTTATAATGTTCTACATACTGATAAATGCCTTCCTCAGCGCATATTTCGATTTCATACGCTTCAGGGCCTTTATTAATATACTCATCAATGCTCGAATTAATTGAGTCTTCAGTGTGCGTAATAAAGCTGCGCATTAAGTTGTAAGTAAAGTCAAAAGTAAACAAGGGAGGTCTAAGTACTAACTTACTAAAATCAATAGTCATATTGTGTTTCACTCATTCAAATACATCTCTGCCAAATCGTCCAGCTTAGCTTTTACTACTTTCCAATTAGGCATAACTTGAGTTAATAAACGCCAGAATCGCTCGCTGTGGTTGTGTTCAGCAATGTGGCAAAGCTCATGTAGAATCACGTAATCAATGCATTCTTTCGGTGCTTTAACGAGGTGAGGATTCAGCATTAAGTTGCCTTTGGTAGAGCAGCTTCCCCATTGCTTTTTCATTGCCATGACACGAAAAGAGGGAATGCCTGTTACCCATGTAGTTTTAGGCAATAGTTCGGCTAGTCGCTCATGAAAAATTGCTTTTGCTTTGTGTTGATACCATTTGTCGATTAGCGGTTTAATTTTCACCAACCTGCTATCTTGACTATCAAGGGCAATATCTTTGCTCACTTCATGCTTGATAGTGACGTTTAGCTTACCTCGGCTAAGCTTCACACTAGGCACTTGCTCGGCATCAACAATGACCTTTAATACATAGCGCTTACCTAAGTAAAACTGTGTTTCACCACTCACGTAACGCTTAGGTAAAACCGTATCTTTTTGTTTAGCAAATTCATCAATGCTTTGCCAAATCCATCTGGCACGCTTATGCATGGCATCTTTAATGGCATCATCACTTGCATCATGTGGCACTGTTGCAACAACACGCTGATCAGGGTGAACCTTAATAATGACCTTGCGTGCTACTTTTTTAGCGGTATCACTAGGCTTTGGTTTACGAATAACGTCATAGCGAATGGTGTCGTTACCATAAGTAAAAGCACCGTGTTCATTGGTTGTTGCGCTGCTTTTTTCAGAATGAATAGCAGCGGCTACTGTTTTTTGCGTCACTTACATTAGCCTCTAGCTATGCCTAATCGGGTTATCTTTAACACTTCTTCAATCAGCTTTTGAGCATTATCAAGGCCAAGCTCAGCAAACAGTATGGGTAATAACTTCATGTGAATAGCGTTTTCAATTTCCGCAGGGTTGATTGAATACTCAGCAACCGCATCATTCACAATGGCATCAATATCAAAAGCAAGTGCTACTAATTTGTCGTTATCGAGATCCTTTTCACTCAAGAATTCAGCATCAAATAGGTGCTTAAACAAACCAAAGTAGGCTTGGGCATGTTTATTTAACTTGCCGGAGTCATCTAAAAAGTCATTGGGAACATCAGCGACTTTGCGGTCTTTCACTTCCTGCTCAAAATCGGCAAAAAGGATGTACTGCTTAACTGGCGCATCAAACATCGCTTTAGCATCTTCAATCGCCTTTTTAAGCATCTTAGAGAAATATTCCTGTGCATAAGGATCATCTGCCAAGTCTTGCTCAATCATTTTAGTGATACGGCCTGTAATTTTGTCCGTTTGGTTACGAGCTTCATCATCGCTCATATCCTGTGGCTTAACGTCTTTGCCTAAATTACCGACCAAGTACGCACCGTCAGGTTCTTTTACTTCAATACCCGCTATGTGTTTATCAAGCAAGCTACGGATATCTTCAGCGTATTCGTCATAGTTAATGGTTTCGTCGGCATCTTCACGTACTTGCTTGCGCAAATCGACAAAGGCTTTTAAGTCACGTTTGTATAGGTCGCGCTTGTTATCAAACGACTTATCTTCAAAGTAGGTGGCTGATTGCAACGCTACTTTCATACAGTTTGAAAATGCCGTAAGTATAGAATAAAAATCATCACGCTTTTTAAGGTTGGTGTCGGTAAGCTTACCATCAACCTCTTGTACTTTTGGTGCTAATGCTTGGCGTAAAGCGGGGCCATCTTGTTTATTTTTAACCCCTTCAAATATCGCCCATAAATCACTGTGTAATCCTGGGAGTTTCTTATACTCGGTGTCCATGCTGTTGTACAACCCTTTTAGGTCGTCTATATCAAAGCCGCCTTGGGTGCGCTCTGCAAGGTCTTGGTACTTTTCTATGGTGGTATCAAGTTCTTTTAATATGCCTCTGTAGTCAATCAAGTAGCCAAACTGCTTTTTGCTATGCAAACGGTTTACGCGGGCAATGGCTTGAATCAAGTTGTGCTCTTTAAGGGGTTTATCTATATACAATACAGTATTCTTCGGCTCGTCAAAGCCCGTTAGCAGCTTATCAACTACGATCATGATGTCAGGGCCGTCATCTCTACCAAAGTCTTCAATAATGGCTTTGGTGTAGGCTTTTTCATCCATTTTATCAACAT
>NZ_JASDDE010000090.1:0-8515 GCF_030407565.1 Pseudoalteromonas sp. APC 3694 | reverse complement strand
AATCAAGCGATCAAAGCTGATGAGAATCGGTGATCAAAGTCATGAGAATACGCACTATGCTTTGTACTGTACTCCTTATAAAGTAAATACTGTTTCTCGAACTTAGTGTTACCACATGAGACTAACAGTTGGAGTTGGTTCCAGCTCAATTTTACTATATTCGTAATATGTATTGTTGAACTGTGCCCCTTTCGATTCGTCACCTGAACGATTTCATTTACCTTAAAAAGCGCAATTTGGCGGTAGACCACAGGGTCATACTTGAATTTTCTTTCAGCTGTTACCGCTGTAGGGAAAAGAGCTTTATGTTGATTAGTCAATGAAACTTGAGGTCTCACAAGTCGAGCGGTTACTCGCTCAGGCTTGGCGGCTGGGTCAGGTTTTAATGCTTCTTCAATCGTTTTTCCAATCTGCAATTTTCCGAGTATATAATTTTGGGGCAAAGGCGAGTCAGCAGATAACTCGCCTGACAAAAACGTGTTAGAGCCTAAGAACCGCTCTGTGCCAGAGAAAGATGTTGATAACGCCTTGCTAACGCAATACAAAAGCTATCGCACAGCAGCTTGCCACTATGCCACTGCTAACATGTCAGTATCTTTATGCGGCTCTAATTCGATCTCGTAATCTTCTTGGTAATTGTCGAGTGCCTTAACAACGCTTTGAACATCCACCTTAAAGAACTCTTTGCGATGATTTACTAGGTTGACTCTTTGTTTGCTGAATTCGTTATGTAGAAATTTCTCTAAACTGGGTGCATCTTCCGAATATATATATGCGTGGACATCAAACAGTTCCGGTACAGAAGCATCTCCGAGTTCTTTGACTCTCTCATCTGGATCTGCTCTTCGAGTCATGCCAATTTTTACCATCCCCTCCCCAAATGACACCCTATTAGAGATTATATAAACGTAACCAGCTCGTGTTTGTTGAGCGAGCGATTGTGAGCGAGCCTCTTTTTTCTTCAACACTTCCAGTTCCAATTTATGCAGCTCGTACAGTTCCTTTTGCTCATCAGAGCTGGATTCTAGTTTGCTCAATTCATGCGCAACCAGCTTCTCCATAATCTCACGCTCTTTCCTAGCTTTATTCGCAGCATTAATTATACGCTTTTCTTCTCGCTCTGCTTCTTTCGCGATACGTGCTTCTTCACGTTGTTCTTCTTTAATGTCAGCTTTAATCTGGTTCAATTCATATGTTAGTCGGAGCTCTTTATTCTTTAACCGGAAATAACTTTCAGACAATTGCGTTTTAACTATACGGCCTGAGTTGTTTATATCGTCGAATGTTTCACGGGCGCGTTGAGATAGCCTATTGATGTTGTTCCAATCAACCATTGAAGATGCCGCTTTAAACTCATTATCTAAACAGCGGATCCGGAGTTTTATTTCACGATTAAATAGTTTTGTAGCGCCAGCTTTGCGGCCATTAACTCTTACGTCTTTACTCATACTGCAGATACAAGCTGTTTTGTTTTTTACCATTTCCTTTATGTCTTCTTTAACTTGAGCAAGTTCTGCTTCAATTTTTCTGACTTCTTTCGTTTCCGATATAAATGCGTAAGAAGTATCATCAGAGGTACCCACGCCAAGGTTGTACAATGAAAGCTTTTTTTTGTTGTCACGTAGTCTGCTGAATGTCTTATTGTACTTTATCTGTAAGTCTGAATATTTCTCTTTAATTTGTTTTAGCTTGTCTTCTGCCCTCGATACAGGGAAGTACGCATCTCTAACTTTCTTACCATCTGCTTCGACCATTTCAAGCGCTGCGCATGATTTCCTCCACAAGAAAAATGCACCTAATGCACAAATGAATAATATAATTGTTATGAGCATGGTTATGTCCTTATATTGATGCCGGAATTGACCCAGTTAGGTTTTCGTGCGATTGCTTGTTCATTGCTTCACGAATCAAAATACTTTCTCTGTATTCCTTGGCTTCTACATCATAGTACCAGTCGCTTGACACATTCAGTTCGTCCATTGCAGCTTTTACTTGCTGGGGGCTTACCTTGAAAAACTCCTTTCGATTGTTTTCCACATTCACTCGTTGTTCGTCAAACTTTCTATGAAGCTTCTTCTCTATTTCTGGAGCATTCTGCACAAATGCCATCGTGTGCACATCAAATTTAAACGGTACGCTTGCGTCACCGAGTTCATTAATGCGATCCATCGGTTCGAGTCTACGAGTCATTCCGATTTTAACAACACCCTCTCCAAAACTACCTAGGTTTGAAATGACATATATGTAGCCGACCTTTGTGATCTGTGCTTGCGAGGTTGTGCGTTGAAATTTATTTTCTAGCTTGGCAATTTCAGATTTCATCTTTTGGATTCTTTCTTCCATGACTTTAGCGCTTGCCCCGTGCAGTTTTAAAGCTAAGGCTTGGGCTTTTTTCAGATCAGAGCTCCGGTAAGATATTTCGTCTTCAAGGTCATCGGCTTCATCTCCGGATTGATTATTTTGCTCACGGAGGATAGCTTGTTGTTTTTTCCTCTCCGCTTTCTGTCTTTCTCTGTATAAAAGCTCTCGATGCCAAGCGTTTAACTCATTGATTTTCAGGTTAAAAAATTCTGCTGAGATGGTTGCATTAGCCGTCTCGCCCAGTTTACCAAGTTGTCCATTTACACGATGTAGTTTATTAACCGCCGTATCATAAGTTGAATGGCGCATAGTTTTTCTTATGGCATCAAATTCTGCATTGAATGCTTTGAGCGAAAGATATCGGTAATCTTCGACCATTCGTGCACCAGTTTTTTCGCAGCCAAACCATTCCCATTTTGAGTATGCGTTTGTTGCTAGGCCTCTGCTTATGACACGATACTGATCCGCATAACATTTATTGATTTGAGCTTTAAGTTCCTCTCTGTCATCAAAGCGATAAACAGGTGGCTGTAATCCAACTTCGATATATTGTCTCTCTAGCTCAAGCTTCTCAGTGGATTCCTCGAGTGTTTTAAAATGTTCTTGACCAGAAGTGATTTTCCTTTCCACTTCTTCTAACTCACCTTCAAGTTTGGCAACCTGATTTTCAATAGATTCCTTTTCGAGGTTTTCCTTTTGACGTTGAATTTCAGCAATTTTTTCAATTCGTTTCGTGTGATTAGATTTCCCTTTGATGGCGAGAACAATTATGGCTCCGCAAAATAGCGCCGATAAGTAAACGTGTATGTCTATTCCCTCAATCATATTTCCCTTCATTTTATTATGCTTTTGGATTACCTTATCTTTTGTATGGAATATATTCAACACTACCTCTTAACAGTAACTTCCTTAATCGCACTTTTGTCGAAATCCAAACCATAACTACCATATCAACATGTTCATCTTTTACATTTATTAACGTCAAGCTGACGCTATACTTATGGATATCTTGTTGCTTATCGGATAGGAGAAACATAGGACAACGCGGCTTGAAAGTGCCAACAAAAGAAATTCGACATCATTTTCATCCACTTGTGTCAGGAAGGCGGTGAAGGCTGCTTTAAAATAGTCAGGGATTACAAAGTTAATCACACCACATACGTTCAGAGAGTCGTTCGCGACTCATCTTTAGCAATCAGGAGAAGACATTCGCACAGTTCAAAGTAAACTTGGTCATTCCGATTTGAAGACAACGCAAATATATATTCATGTTTTACAACAAGGCGCAAACGGTGTTGTTAGCCCTTTGAGCAAAATTTTCTAGCTCGTTTTGGGGCAAATACGAGTTAGCCGATAGCCGGCTTTGCAGAATAAAACTAATTACATAAAGTTATCGTGACAGTCTCTTCATCAGTCAAAGCAGTCTTGGAAAAGTAAGTATTTTCGTTCTACGTTCATTATACTTTGGCTGGCCGACATACGCACATATTCCGTGTATCAAACCTTACTAAGTTTGCAATGGGTAAGAACGTTGTTGAAGTAGAAAAGAAGCTCGAAAAACTAGTGCCTAAAGAGTTTAAAGTCGGTGTTCACCACTAGCTTATACTGCATGGCCGCTATACCTGTGTTGTCCGTAAACCTAAATGCGGCAGCTGTATTAGTGAAGACTTGTGTGAGTTTAAAGATAAAACTGAGTAGCTATATGGCAAGTGTTCCTCTACCAATACATTCTATTTCTTAATGCAGGTGCCAAACTTAGGCACCTTGACTTTTCTATAGTGCAAATTAATTAAATAAACGTTTATACCTGTCCCCTTGCGAAAGGCAATTATTGGAACATTTTCAAAGTATTAATTTCACAAGTCTTAATCCTTTAGTTATGCTGTTGAGCATTATGAAATTTTATTGCGAGAATTCCTATGCTACCAATACTTCGTATCTTGTTAATTGAGCAAGATCCAGTCACCTTACAAGAGCTTTCAACGAATCTATCGAAGACCATTGTCAATTTTGAGCGAGATGATATTCATATCGATATTATTGAGCGTCTTGAGTTAAAACAAGCGTTGGACATTGTAGAGGAAGATGGTGATATTCAGGCTGTAGTGCTTAGCTGGGATTTGCAAAATAAGGTTGGCGAACGCACTTATAGTCGCTTTATCGAGCAGTTAAAAGGGATCCGCCTTGAGCTGCCAGTTTATGTTATTGGCGATGATACGAAGGGGCTAGAAATCGTTAATGAGTCGGAGGAGATTGAGTCTTTCTTTTTTAAAGATGAGGTAATTTCTGATCCTGAAGCAATTTTAGGCTATATGATCAACGATTTCGATGACCGCTCAGAGACCCCATTTTGGACTGCGTATCGCCGTTATGTTGGCGAAGCAAACGATTCTTGGCATACACCAGGTCACAGTGGCGGCTCCAGCTTTAGAAATTCTCCTTATATTAAAGATTTTTATCAGTTTTATGGTCGTAATGTGTTTGTGGGCGACTTGTCGGTTTCGGTTGATTCGTTGGGTTCATTGTCAGATAGCACCAATACCATTGGCCGTGCGCAAGAGTCAGCAGCGGCGACGTTTGAAGTCAAGCATACCTATTTCGTTACCAATGGGTCGTCTACCTCAAATAAAATCATCTTGCAGACATTGCTGCGTAAGGGCGATAAAGTGATTATCGATCGAAACTGTCATAAATCTGTCCACTATGGCATTTTGCAATCAGCCAGTTTACCTGTTTATTTGTCGAGTATTTTAAATCCTAAATATGGCATCTTCGCGCCGCCGTCGTTGGCCGACATTAAACAGGCGATAGAACAAAATACCGATGCGAAATTGCTAGTCCTCACCGGTTGTACTTACGATGGCCTACTGAGCGATCTGAAACAGGTGGTCGATTTTGCCCATCACCATGATATTAAAGTATTTATTGACGAGGCATGGTTTGCTTACTCGCTGTTTCATCCAAGCCTACGATACTATTCCGCCATTCATGCTGGCGCTGACTACGTCACCCATTCAGCGCATAAAGTGGTATCGGCGTTTTCTCAAGCGTCTTATATTCATGTTAACGACCCTGATTTCGATGCTGATTTCTTTCGTGAGATTTACAGTATTTACGCCAGTACATCGCCAAAATATCAGCTTATCGCATCGCTTGATGTATGCCAAAAGCAGTTAGAGATGGAAGGCTATAAGTTACTCAATGCTTTGTTGAACCATGTGGAAGAATTTAAACAACAGATGGCTTCACTCAAACAAATTAAAGTACTAGGTAAGCAAGACTTTATGGAAATATTTCCGCACTTTAGTGGTGATAACATGGGTCACGATCCACTAAAAATTCTCATCGACATAAGCGAATTACCTTATTCGTTAAAGGATATTCATAAATACCTGCTGGATGAAATTGGCCTAGAAATAGAAAAATACACCCACAGTACCATTTTGGTATTACTGACGCTTGGTGGCACGCGCTCAAAGATCATTCGTTTATACAATGCATTGAAAAAACTCGATAGCGGCAAGGTTAAACTAGCCACATCAACGCGACGTTCTCGCTTGCCGGAAAATTTACCGGCTATAAACTTAGCCTGTATTCCAAGCGAAGCATTCTATGGCGAGCGAGAATCGGTGCCTATTAGTAAAAGCAATAACCGCATTTGTGCCGGTTTAGTTACGCCCTACCCGCCAGGCATTCCACTTTTGGTTCCGGGGCAGCATATTACACAAGAGCATATTGACTATCTTAAAGAATTGGCAGGACAAGGATTAACAATTCAAGGCAGTTTTGATGGCGAAATATATGTTCTTAAGGGCAAAGTTAATAAGTAAAGATATACTTTAATACAGTCGAACTCCTCATAACTAAACAGCAATATCACATGATATTGCTGTTTAGTAGAGTAAAAAGCTGATCCTCACACTCCAAAAATAAATGAAGCCAGAATGCAATGATACAATTGAAGAACAAAAAAGCGCTTACACTTCTGCGGATTGCAGCTCTCATTGTTACTCTTACTAGCATATACATTTTTGCCCCTTGGCAGTTTGCTTTATATTACTTTCACCCACTGCCCGCTAACGTTCAAGCACAAACACAAGAGGCTATTGAACAAGGAATTGATGGCATTATTGTGTATATTCATAAACAAGGACAGCAACCTGAATATTTTGCAAATGGTTGGCATAATAGAAAGCACAAAATACCCGCTTACCCTAGTGCACTTTTTAAAATTGGCAGCATTCGAAAGTTATATGATGCAGCAGCTTTAACCAAACTTTCAGCCGCTGGACGTATTGATGTAGATAAAACACTGGCTGATTATCTTCCATCATTAATTGGACGCATTGAAAACGCAGATAAAATTACATTGCGAATGATGGTAAAACACAAAAGTGGCATACCCAATTACACAGACACCGATAATTTTGATTGGTCAATCACCTACCCTGATCCACTTGCATTAGTGCTCGATAAACCCGCTGACTTTAGCCCTGATGCTGATTATGGCTATTCTAATACCAATTATTTGTTGCTGCGAAAAATTATGTCTAACGTGCTGGGTTATGATCATAACCAATATATTAAAGATGTAATTTTAACGCCACTGGGCCTAACGCATACGTTTTCATCAGTACATGAAATCAATTTAATAGATTTAATGAGTGGCTATTACGTAGGTTATGAGAATGACTTTAAAGTGCTCGATCAAGGCTATGTGGCAACCGCACAAGATGTGGGCGACTTTGTTTTTGCTTTAAACAAAGGCACTTTTTTCGACGAACAAGAGCAAGCTTTGTATGCATCACTTTATAAGTATGAACACACGGGTTGGGTATTAGGGTATTCAAGCATTGCTCGTTATTATAAAGATATCGATACAGTCGTTGTGCAGTTTATAAATACTAATGGCGATGATACTGTGATGCTCACAGAAATAATTTATAATCGGATTATTGATATTTTAACTGCGCAGCAATAGTAGTTAAAACTAGCTGCGTTATAAAAATTTATATGAATTTTAAAGAGGATTTAAATGCGTTTACTACACACCATGTTACGGGTTGCAGATCTAGATAAATCAATTGCGTTTTATACTCAAGTACTTGGTATGAAAGAGTTACGCCGTGCTGATAACGAAGAGTACCGCTATACCCTCGCCTTTGTAGGCTACGGTGATGAAACTGACACAACAGTGCTTGAACTGACCTATAACTGGGATACCGACAACTATGATTTAGGTAATGCCTATGGTCATATCGCGATTGAGTTTGATGATATCTATAAAGCCTGTGCTGATATCAAGGCCGCTGGCGGTAACGTAAGCCGTGAACCAGGACCAGTAAAGGGTGGTACAACAGAAATTGCGTTTGTAAAAGATCCAGATGGCTACTCAATTGAACTTATTCAGAAAAAAGAGAACATGAATAAATTTTAGTAAATTTATTTAATAGGTTTACTAACCCCTTTTTAATTATCTAAGCTCAACTCTGATACGATATTAAAAAAGGTGCTGTATGCACCTTTTTATCGTAATTGACTGTCTTTACTGCCACGCCGATTAAGCCCTTTTGAAAGCCCGCCTTTACCTTCTAGGTCAGCTTGGCAGCTTACACAATACTTAACCCCAGGTACCGCAAGTCTTCGTGCCTGTGGTATTGGTTCATCACATTCTTCACATAGCTCGGCACTGGCTCCAGAAACTAAATTACTTCTAGCATACTGCACAGCGTCATTAACGCTTGCGTCAATTTGTTCTTGAATTGCACCATCGCGTGCCCATCCACTTGCCATATAACCTCCTATTTATTTGGACGTTTATATGTACCCTAACATAGGCGAAGTATATTTAAGCTGAATATAAAGAAAGGAAAGAAACTAATAATATATAGGAGTTATTATATTAAATTATTTAATTTTGAGATTTTAACTTCACTGGATAGTTTTGAAGTAGTGATGGAAATGCAGGTAAACTGATTTTAAATACTTTTTATTAAAAGCTATATTACTAATGAATAGTAGGTGGCATACCAAGAGATTTTTCACTCTTTATTATTTTGCGGATAGAGAGTGCTGCAGTCACACTGCTTTGTAGATTACTTAAAATAAGTAAGTGGCGTCCCCAAGGGGATTCGAACCCCTGTTACCGCCGTGA
>NZ_JASDDE010000089.1:0-9018 GCF_030407565.1 Pseudoalteromonas sp. APC 3694 | reverse complement strand
TAAACCGCCCCTAGTTTGAACAAATTTTAATCCGCAAAGGTCAACAGACCCTAGAACCCGATTAGATTTTAGTTAACCAACCGTGTGTATCTTCACTTTTACCCCATTGAATATCGTTCAATGCTTGGCGTAAACGTGCTGTTGTTGGTCCTGGTTCACCATTACCCACTTTGTATTCTTTATCGTTATGGATAAACGTACCTACTGGGGTTAATACTGCTGCAGTGCCTGACAGTGCTGCTTCAGTACCTGGTTTTGCTGCACGCTCTAAAAGCTCAGTTACGGTAAAGTTACGCTCGCTTACCGTCATTCCTAAATCTTTCGCAATGGTTAAAATACTATTACGAGTAACACCATGTAAAAAGGTGCTATCGAGTGCTTTAGTAATTATTTCGTTGCCATCAATTAATATAAAGTTGGCCGCGCCGGTTTCTTGCACATCGCCACCTGGGCAAAATAAAATTTGATCCGCTTTGTATTTAGTGCGCGCTGCTGAAATTGGCCCTAATGCACTGGCGTAGTTACCACCACTTTTGATCATACCCATATGCGGGGCACAGCGCATGCCGTCTTCTTCTAATAAAACACGTAACGCGGTAGCGCCACCTGAAAAGTAGTCACCCACTGGCGATAATAAAGTGTAAAGCAGTGAACTCATTGAAGGCGCAGCCGCTTTGCCAATGGCAGCTTCAGTACCAATGTGCGTTGGGCGAATATACATAGAACCAGGAGGAAGCGGCGTTTCATCGGCGTATTCACGAACAATATCGATGATCATTGTTTTTAGCATCTCGCCATCAACCGCTGGTAAACTTAATAATTCAGAACTTTGCTGCATACGTGCAATGTTTGCATCCATTCTAAAAATATTTACCGAACCATCTTCATGGCGAAAGGCTTTTAAACCTTCAAAACATGTACTTGAATAATGAAGAACGTGTGCACCTGCATGCAACTCAAGCTTATCGCAAGGAACAATTGAGCTTTCGCCCCACTGATTGTCAGAAAACTTAGCTTGAATCATCTGCGGCATAAACACAGTACCAAATGCGGCCATTTTTATTCTCTCTTGTGTGGTCTATTTTTCTCCATTGTATGACAACCCGCTACTATTTAACCATAGCAAAACAGGGTGTTTTTAAATTAATTAGACGAATTTTTTGCATGTACTGATGATTATTTAATCAAAAAAGCACTTGCTAACTCTTTAATGCAATAATCAGCTAACAATTTAAGATTAGCCGATTATTTAATGCATACATTATAGTAGCGGCTATTTTATTAACCTCTATTTAAATGAATAACGAAATATACGTTTTAACACAGAGGTATATTGGTGAAAAAAACCGCCGGTGTTGTATGCAATGCCCTGCTTTTGAAAAGCAGCTTGCACTTGTGGTGCTATTTCTTGGTAGCGTGACGATGGCAAGTCTGGAAATAAATGGTGTTCAATTTGAAAACTTAAATGCCCCGTTAAAATATGAAACCAACGCGCCCCTTTAATGTTTGACGACCCAAGCGCTTGGCGATAATACCACTGACCTTGACTTTCGTTTTCACAATCTTGCTCGTAAAAGGTATGCGTTTGCTCGGTAAAATGGCCACAAAAAATAATGGTTGATGTCCATAAATTACGAATTAGGTTCGCTAATAAGTTACCGCTTAGCACCCATAAAAAAAGAGGCCCCGCTAAAAGTGGAAACAGCACATAGTCTTTAATTAATTGGCGCGCCCCTTTACTAAAAAAGCGTTTTTTTAACGTACTATGCGCTACAGCCCCTTTGCGGTTTGGCTTCTTTTTACCTATAAACACACGCTCACCCACCAGCTCATGGTACGACACGCCCCACTGAAATAGCACACTTAAATTTAAATAGGTAATAAACTGCCAAGTATTTTTTAAACGCCATTTAAAATCATTACTTAATCTTAATAAGCCATAACCAAAATCGCGGTCTTTGCCAATAATATTAGTGTAAGTATGGTGCTCAAAATTGTGTACTCGGTTCCAACTTTGGCCGTCGCAGGCTATATCCCACTCGTATGTTTTAGAGTTAAGCTGTTTGTCGTTCATCCAATCGTATTGACCATGCATTACATTGTGGCCAATTTCCATGTTGTCGAGAATTTTAGCCAAAGCCAGTAATAACACACCCGCCACCCAAAGTAAGGGCTGAATAAAACCAAGCATTAATAAAATGCGCCCACCTATTTCGCACAGTCGCTGCTTGCGGACAATAGAGCGTATATAATTAGCATCCTTTTGCCCTACTTTGGCAAGCGTCGACATTTTTATGCCATCTAAATCTTCGGCTAATTGTTGATAATTTATGGTTGTCATAGCTGTAACTCCAAATCACTGACCGCTTGGCTAACACACAGTTGAATTAACTGCTCGCCGTTATCTGATAACTCACCGGTTTTTAAATTGCGCACCACGCCCGTTTTTTTAATGCACTGGCATTGATGACAAATACCAATGCCACACCCTCGCTGCACAGGTAGTTTTTTTGCCTCAAACTGAGTTAACAACACCTCATTCGCTGCTACGTCGTGGTGATCATTATTAATTTTTACAGTAAATTGACTGTCATCATTTAAGCTTGGCAATGCAAGGCTAAAGGCTTCTTGGTAATAGGTTAAATGATGCTGGTTTGCAAAATGTGCAATTTTTTGCATAAACGCTGCTGGCCCACAGCAGTAAATATCAGGATTGTCATCGATGTTTATATGCGTAGTTAATTGCGGGCTCATATCGCGAGTGAGTAACAAGTAAGAAAAATGCGCATAACGCTCTGCTAATGTGGCAAGTTCTTCAACGCATTGATGCTCATTAGCTTTTGCAAAATACAGTAATTTGATGGTGTGCTGAGTATTTGCTAATTGCTGGCTAAGCATTGCCAGCATAGGTGTAATACCCGAGCCACCAGCAACAAAGGTGCTGGCTTTATGCCAGCTTTTAAATACAAAGTCGCCACTTGGCGCAGAAATATTACACCACGACGGCGCCTTTAATGTGCTTTGCAACTGAGCTGTAAAACGTCCTTGCTCATTGGTTTTAATTAAAACTCGCAGCAATCCGGTTGCTTTGTATTGCGCGGGGCTGCAAGCAAGCGTAAATACACGGGTAAGCAAACGCCCGTTGAGCTCAAGCGTTAAACTAATATGCTGGCCCGCAATGTGGGCACGCCACTGTTTATTGGGTTTAAGCGTTACACTTAAAAACTGACCACTCAACGCGTGTACATCAACAATTTGCGCACGAAAAAAGCCGGCTCGCCATGCAGGTTTAACGACCTGTATTAAAGGCTCTATGTAAGCGGCAAAGCTTTGATGGTGTAAAAACCATTTTGAAAATTGGTCTAATACCGAAGTTAGCATGGTTATTAATTCTCTACTTAAATCGACTACCCATCACTTTGTGTTAAGCGAATTCACGCAAACACATGTGCTGGGCTTTAAATATTTGAGCCTACACGTGTAAGCTCAACTTTCAGCGCACAAGTGTACGCTCGAATTTTTAAATTCCAACCCTAATAGAGTAATTATTCAATTTTTTTAAAGCGGTATTTAATTCCTATACCCGTAAAGTTAGTTAAACACCTGAGAGCTCATTAAGCTAAAAACCAACATTAAAGCGGTTAAATAGCGTGTAATTTCATACATCCCAAATACTTAACACTGTGATTAATAGCGTGCTAAGGTAGTTAAAATTTAGTTAATTTTGGAAGCCATTATGAACAAAGTAACAACGCGTAAAAAATTTTCTACACTCGCCACAGCCAGTTTTGCATTGGCACTTTCGGCGCTTACCAGCCTTAGTGCTCATGCAGTTGATTTTAAAGAACTGGATAAATTAGCGCTTAATGTAAAACCGGTCACTGTTGCCCAAGGGGTTTCTATTCCCTGGGCTATTGAGGCTCTACCAAACGGTGATTTATTAATAACCGAGCGCAATGGCACCTTATATTTATTGCGTAAAAATACCACCAGCTTAACTAAAATTTCTGGGCTACCTAAAATTGATGCCAACGGCCAAGGCGGCCTACTTGATTTAGAGCTGCATCCTGATTTTGCTAATAATCAATGGCTGTATATCACTTACTCAAGCAGTGAAGGTGACGGTGCTGGCAGTAACACCGCACTTATGCGCGTAAAATTAAGTAACGATCACAGCCAATTACGCGAGCCACAACAATTATACAAAGGCGAGCATAATTCTAAAAAAGGCCAGCACTACGGCAGCCGCATTGTGTTTGATAACCAAAATTATGTGTATTTTTCGATTGGCGATCGCGGCTCGCGAGATATTAACCCACAAGATTTAAGCCGCGATGGCGGTAAAATTTATCGTTTACACGACGATGGTAAAATTCCAACCGACAACCCATTTGTAAACCAAAAAGACGCAAAATCAGCGATTTGGTCTTACGGGCATCGTAACCCACAAGGCATGTGGTTCGATGGTGAAAATAATGTATTTTGGGCACACGAACACGGCCCCCGTGGCGGCGATGAGCTTAATATGATTAAGCCTAAAACTAACTACGGCTGGCCAGTGGTAAGCTATGGTATTAACTACAGTGGCACCTCGTTTACCGATTTAACCGAAAAATCAGGCATGCAAGCGCCCACATTACAATGGACACCCTCTATTGCTCCTTCAGACATGCTGCTCGTAAAAGGTGACAAGTATCCTGAGCTTAAAGGAAAATTTTTACTCGCTTCAATGAAATACGCGTTTATTAGCGTACTTGAAATAGCAGATGGCAATGTCGTTAAACAAAGTAAATTACTGGAAGGCATTGGTCGTATTCGCAGTCTAGCACAAAGTGATGATGGCACTATTTACTTAGGATTGGACGGCCAAGGCATTATGCGCCTTGATCCACAATAATCTTTTAATAAGCTAATTACAGTAACAGCAAACTTTTTGCGCCTTCACTGCGTATTGTTACTGTAATTAGCTAATAAACAACGAGGGTGTTGATGTTTTCATTTTTAAAGCCAGATCCAATCAAAAAATTACGTAAAGAATACGACGCAAAATTAGAACAAGGCATGCAAGCGCAAAGAAAAGGCGATATTAAAAGCTATGCGATGTTAACCGACGAGGCTGAAAAAATTTGGAATGAAATAGAAGCGCTCGAAGCCAAAAAGGCCCAGTAAACATTAAACCTAATAAGTTTAAGCCTATCCCCCGCATTAACAGTACGGGGTTTGTATTTCCCCGACTAAATAACTTCGATAAACATTTACCCAACTAAGTAAAATTAAATACACTTCTTATAAGTTCACTTTGCATTTCCCCCATCACGTTATTACAGCCCTATTGGTGCGACATTCAAAAGCCATTTTATTTCTCGCATAATCAGTTGTTTACATTAAAGTTAATTAGTGGAATTATTAACCAATAATTACTTTCCTCTGTTTGAGGGATATCCACTTTTAGGTCACGGGGTATTTATGGAATTTAAGCAAGCACAAAAAGACATGGATCTCGCCTATTTTGGTGGCGCAACAGGTGTTGTTATTTCTGGGTTAGTTTGGTGTTGTGCTGGTTTAATTGCAGTACTGTACTCAACTAAAGCGAGTATGCTTACCCTGTTTATTGGTGGTATGTTTATACACCCGCTGGCTATGTTGCTATCAAAAGTACTTAAGCGCCCTGGACAACATGACTCCACAAACCCATTAGGCAAACTTGCTTTAGAAAGTACCGTTATTTTATTTGTTGGTTTTTTCCTCGCCTTCTATGTTTCTAAGCTGCATCTGCAATGGTTTTATCCAATAATGCTGTTGGCAATAGGTGTGCGTTATTTAATTTTTAATACTTTATATGGTGTAAAAGTTTATTGGCTTTTAGGTGCTGTGCTTATGCTAGCGGGAGTAGTTTGTATATTATTAAATGCTAACTTCGTCATTGGTGCTTTTGTTGGCGGCATAACAGAAGTTATATTTTCTATTGTGATCTTCAATAAATCAAAAGAGTCAGCAGTAAAAGTCTCGTAACGAATTGTTATCTAAAAGGAAAGTTACAGATAAAGATACTCTTAGCTTAACACTATGCATCATTAACTTTAACGTCTCCATTATTTAAAAAATAGCAGTACACTGTCGGCACAAATTTAACTTAAATTTTTGCTAACAGTTCACTAATTCTCAGCCTATTTATATTCTACCTTGGCGGTTAAGCGATTAAATAAACTAGGGAAAAACCGTTTTATAAACGGTGCCCAACCACTTAACCCTTGGCCAACCACTACTTCGTCTTTTTTATTGTAAATTGCGGTGATCATTTTTGACGCGGCCACATTAACGTTCATACCATTTTCTATAGAGGGTTCAGGCTTATTTTGTGCCTCTCCCTGCTCGTTTAATGAGTTATGGGCAATAGCCGTTTTAATGGAGCCTGGGCAAATAGTTAAGCAATGTATGTTGTGCTGCGCGACTTCGGCGCGTAAGCAATCCATAAAGCCTACTACAGCGTATTTACTGCCTGAATATCCGGTTCTGAACTTAGATCCTACTTTGCCTGCCACACTACTAATAGCCACTACAGAGCCGCTTTTACGCGCTACCATTGAAGGTAATACCGCTTTAGTGAGTGCAATTAAGCCAAAGTAGTTTACTTCCATAAGTTGGCGATACACTTTAAAGTCGTTTTCTAAAAATAAGCTACGTTGTGATACACCGCCGTTATTTATTAAAATATCAATCGGGCCTAAACTGTCTATTTGTGCTGAAACATCCTGCAGTACAGTTTCGGGCTTTGATAAATCAAGGGGAATAACACGATGCCCCTCGCCTTTTAACTTGTCTTTTACTTGGTTGAGTTTATCGATATTTCGCGCTGATAAAATAACCTTTGCACCTTGCTCTGCAAATTGTTTTGCAAGTTCTTCACCAATACCTGATGATGCGCCGGTTATCCACACTGTTTTATTATTATAATCCATGGTTTACCTTATATTTATTAACTGATTATGCTTTAGTTGGGCCCGCTATTTCATTCACTTGCTGTTCTAAATTTTTATAAAAGCCCATCAAAAACAACAGCTCAACAGTGACATACAAAGGGCCAATAATTAAGCCAACTAAATCATCAACAAATGCGGGCTTTTTACCTTCAAAATAATGACCAATAAATTGTAATACCCAGCCAAATACAAACACCCCAACTCCAATTGCTAACCATGGCACCAAAGCCATAGCAGCAATTGGTTGTGCAGCTACCAGTAATAAAGTGAAAATAATTCCCATGATTAAACCAAGCGAAAAGCTCAACATAAAATAGTAAACCACAGAGGCTAATACAAAAATTTGCGCGCCATCAATGCTAAAATTAGCAATAGGGATTTCAATTCGGGCGAGTAAGCATAAAGCGGCAAACACAATGAGTGGAATACCAAAAAAATGAGTTAATACGTTACGCTTTGAACGATGATACAAGCCATACTGGCCAAGTTGTTGTTGTAGAGTTTTCATCGGTTGATCCCGTTGTTATTTTTATAAGCAAAATTCACCTTATAAAAAAGTGCGCACAATAACAACAAATACCGATGGTTATAAATTAAAAGGCTAACTAATGGCTCTGTAATTGGGTATTGATGTAAACTATTTGAAATAAATGTTTAACTGTTGGCCTTTGTAATTTAAGGAAATCATCATGTTATTAAAAGCCCTAGCCATAGGCTTATTACTTGCTTTAGGCGAGAAAATTAATGGCAACATTCGGGTGCGAGTTCTGCATCGATTATATGGGCAACGACGCGCTAAAACACTTAGTTTATTCTCAGGCATCGCCATTATTTTTGCTATAACTTGGTTAGCCCTGCCATGGGTTACCCCTACAAATTACCTAGATTGTTTTAAATTAGGCTTAGTGTGGCTAATGATAATGCTTAGTTTAGATATTTTTGTGGGTAGGTATTTATTTAAATATAAGTGGCAGAGAATTTTTGATGATTTTAATCTCTGTAAAGGCAACTTGCTTAGTGTAGGCATGTTGATACTTTTTATATGCCCAAGCTTGGTTTTTTGGTTGCAGATGAAAGTTATGGTTTAGATCACTGCTCTAAAAGCGCAACGCCTCTTCGCCCTCTTTGTGCATAATTCACTAAACCCTATTTGAACACAGAGAAGCGAATGAGGAGTAAATGAGCAGGAAAAGATAAATTTATTTCAGCCGCTTACTCTAAAATCGCAGCGTCTCTTCGCCCTCTTTGTAAATTGATCATAAAAAACAGTATGAGCTGAGAGAATTGAATGAGAAGCCATAAAAAATATGCTTTAGATCACTGCTCTAAAAGCGCAGCGTCTCTTTGCCCTATTTGTGCATAATTCTTAAAATCTATTTAAAATCAGAAGTAAATGAGCTTGCAACGTGTCGTTATCTAAGCTAACGCGGTTACAAGCTTGCCATTTTCATGCGTAGGTTGCATGACCATTCGATCAGTGCCTTTTTCGTATTCTTGCTCTAGCATTTTTTGTAACTCTGCAAGCTGCTCTTTAATGGTCTCTATATCAGCACCTTGCTCTTGAAGTTTTTCTGCCAATGCATCGATTGCTGCTTTTAACTCAGCAATTTTTTCTTTATCAACCCCTAATCGTTGATAAATAAGCGCCTCTTGCGCATTTTCTAAAAAGCTTTTTTCTTGTGGCTTAGTGCTTGCGATTTGTGTTTGTTCGCTATCGTTGGTTTTAGCTGTTGCCGCAGGGCCAGAAGTTGCCGCTACTTCGTCAGCTTTTGCCGGTTTATTTATTGTACTAACATAAGTACTATATTGATTTTTAAAGGTTATTGATGTCATCAGCTCAAATCCATTTTTGCGTTAAAATATCTATCTTTAACTATTTTCACTTAGATACTTGTATGTGAATAACTACAGCAACTTTAATACCAACTTATATTTTTTCGCTTCGCTTTCACTCTTTAGGGCCTGTTGACCTTTGCGGATTACAATTTGTTCAAACTAGGGGCGGTTTAATCGCGGCGCGAGGTTTGTAACCTAGTGG
>NZ_JASDDE010000088.1:2188-9834 GCF_030407565.1 Pseudoalteromonas sp. APC 3694 | reverse complement strand
GAACCTCGAACCTCGAACCTCGAACCTCGAACCTCGAACCTCGAACCTCGAACCTTTAAAAATCACTTAAAAAAGTCATCTTCGTTTTTTGCCATCATTGCTTCAATATCTTCAATCATGTCTTGGCTGAACTCATCTGCAGATGTAATCGGCGCTGAAATTTTATTATTTTCAAACGACCATTCACCTAAATCAATAAGTTGGCAACGTTTTGAACAAAAAGGGCGATTCGGACTTTGTGCTGACCATTCTACTTTTGCTTTACAGGTTGGGCAGTTAACCACTGTTGGCATAATTTACTCTCACATTAATATAGGCTTTGCGACTCAATTTATAATAAACAGCTAAGCTTTCTATTTAAAAACTAGTGACACGATTAATCTCAGCAAGTGAGGTCACACCCTCTGCGGCTTTACGAATACCCGATAAACGCAAATTGTTATATCCTGCTTTAAGTGATACCTCAGCAATTTCTAATGAGTTACCGCCGCGCATTATAATTTGGGCAATTTCAGGCGTAATTTTCATTACTTCGTAAATACCAACACGGCCTTTATAGCCATCGGTACAGTTTTCACAGCCTTTAGGTGCGTATAAAACCATGTCTTGAATTTGTTGTTCACTAAAGCCTTGGCGTATAAGCTCTTCGCGAGGTAACTGCTCTGGTGTTTTACATTTAGAGCATAATCTTCGGGCTAAACGCTGAGCTATAATTAAACTAATAGAACTGGCCACATTATACGCGGGTACACCCATATTTAACAAACGAGTAATCGTTTCTGGCGCTGAATTGGTATGCAGTGTTGACAGCACCAAGTGACCTGTTTGCGCCGCTTTAATTGATATTTCCGCAGTTTCTAAATCACGTATTTCACCCACCATCACCACATCGGGATCTTGACGTAAAAACGCCCGCAGTGCATTAGCAAAGGTCATATCGGCTTTAGTATTTATTTGTACTTGGTTAACCCCTTCGAGGTTAATTTCTACCGGATCTTCAGCGGTACTAATATTCCGCTCCGGCTGATTGAGTATATTTAAGCCCGTATAAAGTGATACCGTTTTACCAGAGCCTGTCGGCCCGGTAACCAAAATCATTCCTTGCGGTTGCTCAAGTGCATCGAGGTATAGTTTTTTCTGCTCGGGTTCATAGCCTAATACATCAATACCTAGCATGGCACTGGATGAATCAAGAATACGCATTACAATTTTTTCGCCCCACAAAGTGGGCATGGTACTAACACGAAAATCAATACTTTTACGCTCAGTGATTTTAAGCTTAATACGGCCATCTTGTGGTTTACGCTTTTCTGCAATATCCAGTCGCGACATTACTTTTATTCGCGCCGATAGCTTACTGGCCAATGTTTTTGGCGGGCTGGCAACTTCGTGCAAAATACCATCTATGCGAAAGCGAATACGATATTTGTGTTCATAAGGTTCAAAGTGTAAATCTGAGGCGCCTTTTTTTATTGCATCCATTAAAATTTTATTAATGTAGACAATTATCGGGGCGTCGTCTTTGTCATCGTCTTTAGGTGTGTGTTCTTTGTGCTGCTCAGAATCGAGTTCAGCAAACTCTTTAAATTCATCTTCACTTAAATTTAAACTGCCAGTGGCATCGAGTAATTGCTCAATTTTGTTATCGAGCTGGACGTAGTCAACCACAACTACTTCGCACGATAAACCCGTGCTAAATTCAAAGTTTTCAAAAGCGCCGTAATCGGTAGGATCTGAGGCGGCAATATACACTTTCCTGCCTTTTTGTACCAAAGGCAAAATGTGGTGTTTGCGGATCAGCTTTTCTTTAACTAGCTCGGCAGGAATTTGTGCAACATTAAAATCTTTTAAATCAAAAAAAGGCACTCTAAATAAATCAATGCATTGCTGCGCTAAATCTTTACTGTCTATTTTTCCACATTTAGAGATAAGCTCTGCGGTTGAGGCAAAGTCTTGCTGCCTGGCTTTTATGGTATCGGTATCAACCCGGCCGAGGGTAATAAATTTTCTTAATAACGGTGAGTTAATATTCATTGCGCACCTGATTTAATCCTTCATTTGTCAGCAATTTATCAGAAAAAAGAAAGGAAAACATTAATCGTACCAATGCAGCAGATAATTTACTGATAAAAATATCAGTTTATTGCGCTGTGATTGGGTTAGTCACTCTATATTGTAGACTTTGCTTGCTGTAAATAATAATTATGTAACTTAAGTAAGTCTTGTTTTACATCGCTTAGGTCGCGGTTATTATTTAAAATATCATCCGCTTTTTGTTGTTTATGCTCTCGAGACATTTGTGCGTCAATAATTTGTTTTGCTTGTTCAGTGCTTATATTGTCGCGCTGTGTAGTACGTGCAATTTGCACCTCTTTGGGAACATCTATTAGCAAAGTACGATGACAGTAGCCATCAAGCCCATTTTCAAATAATAGTGGGGCAACTAACACCACGTAGTCGCTTTGCGCGTTTTTTAAGTCAGTGAGTAGTTTAGTGCGTATTAAAGGGTGCAGCAGGGCATTGAGCCACGCTTTTTGCTCAGCGTTACTAAAAATACGCGCTCTTAGCTCGCCACGATTTAAAGCGCCATATTCATCGAGTATGTCAGTGCCAAAATGCGCAATAATCGCTTTTAAGCCATCAGTGCCGGGTTCAACCACTTGGCGAGCCACTATATCTGCATCCACAATAGTAATACCTAGTGCTGCCAACATATCGCTAACTGCAGTTTTACCGCAGCCAATCCCGCCGGTTAGCCCTAGCACCCAGTTATTTTTATGATGTTGTGTATTGCTCATAGTTAGTAGCCAATAAAATTAAAATAGCTGTTTTGCAGTTGTGTGCCCCATAGCATAGTGATCCAACCGGCTATTGCTAAGTAAGGGCCAAAAGGAATAGGCGTTGCTTTGTCTTTACCTTGAATACTCAGTAGGGCAATGCCAATTACAGCGCCAACCACGCTGGAGAGCAAAATAATGGTTAATAGCGACTGCCAGCCAAGTAGAGCACCAAACACCGCCAGTAATTTAAAGTCGCCATAGCCCATGCCTTCTTTGCCGGTTATTAATTTAAACAACCAAAACACACTCCATAAGCTTAAATAGCCACATGCTGCGCCAATAATGGCATCGCTAGGGGCAATGGTATAACCCATAACAGAGGCGATTAACGCTAACCATAAAAGTGGCAAAGTAAGCTGGTCCGGCAGTAGCATGTGATCAATATCAATAAAAGTCAGTGCTACCAACGCCCAAGTAACTACAATGTACAATAAAGCCTGCTCTGTAGCGCCAAAGGTGTAGGCAACCACTAAACTTAAAATAGCAGTAATGGCTTCAACGATTGGGTAACGTACTGATATTGGGTTATCACAGGTTGCACATTTACCTTTTAAAAATAACCAACTAAATATAGGGATGTTTTGCCATGGCTTAATGGCTGCTTTGCACTTTGGGCAACATGAGTTGGGTTTAACTAAGTTAAACGTGTCAGTAGTGTGTTCAGTGGTCTGTTTAGCCTTTGGGCTGGTTAGTTCATCGGCTAATAATAAGCGGCATTCAGTTTGCCATTCTTTTTGCATCATTAGCGGCAAGCGATAAATCACCACATTTAAAAAACTTCCCACACAGAGGCTGACCAGTCCTATAGTTAATAAATAAAACCACGGCTGGCTTTGCATTACATCTATTACAGTTTGCATTAAATGACCTAAAAATAATTATTCCACCTTGATAATACAGTGGTTTTAGACAAGAACCAAAAAATGAGCTGATAAATAGAGTAATGTTAAGTTGATTAATCGGTATAGGAAAAACCATTTTGCACAAAGAGAAGCGAATGAGAAGTAAATGAGTAGGCATTAAGTAACATAATATTTTAGTAATTAAATATTACTTCTCTAAAGCGCAGCGTACTCTTAACCTCTTTGTGAATAACTTACTAGGTATTGTATTGACTAGTGTTTAATACTATTTTGCCGAAGCCCGAAGCCCGAAGCCCGAAGCCCGAAGCCCGAAGCTCGAAGCTCGAAGCTCGAAGCTCGAAGCTCGAAGCTAAATAACAGAACCTAGTTGGAATATAGGTAAGTACATGGCCACAATTAATCCGCCAACTAATACACCAAGCACTGCCATTATTAACGGCTCAAGTAAGCTAGATAGGCCATCCACCGCGTCATCTACTTCTTGCTCATAAATTGTGGCGACTTTAGCCAGCATGCCATCAAGCGATCCTGACTCTTCACCAATGGCAACCATTTGAATTACCATATCGGGGAATATTTTTGAATTACGCATCGCCCAATTCATTTGATTACCTGAACTTACCTCGGCTTTTATTTCTAAAATAGCATAACGGTAAACTGCATTACCTGAGGCACCGGCTGCAGAATCCAGCGCATCTACCAGCGGTACACCGGCAGCAAAAGTGGTCGATAAAGTCCGCGCATAACGCGCTACCGCTGCTTTATTAAGTATCATGCCAATAACCGGGAGTTTAAGTATGGCGCGGTCAGTGGCATCACGCAGTTTTAAACTTCTTAAATGTGCTTCTTTAAATATATAACCAAACGCCATAACGCCAATGAGGGCTATCCACCAGTTGGCTTGCATAAATTCAGAAATGGTAATAACAAATAAGGTAAAAGCAGGTAGCTCAGCGCCAAAGCCGGCAAAAATCTCCTGAAATTGCGGCACCACAAAAATAAGTAATATGGAGGTTACAATCAGCGCAACTACTAATATAGCAATCGGGTAAAACATGGCTTTTTTAATTTTTGATTTTAGCGCTTCTGACTTTTCTTTATAAAGCGCAACGCGGTCAAATATTTTATCCAATGCGCCCGACTGCTCGCCCGAGGCCACTAAATCGCAATATAAATCATCAAAATAACGAGGGTGTTTTCTAAGCGCCAATGATAATGGTTGCCCCGCTTTAACCTCATCACCAATTGTTCTCATGAGTTTACTCACGCTTTTGTTGGTAGAGCCTGAGCCTATCATTTCAATTGATTGTATCAGCGGCACACCCGCCATTAGCATAGTAGCAATTTGCCTAGTCACTAAGGCAATATCTTTTGGGGGGATTTTTTGTGCGCTTTGCAAGCCAAATAACGGCTTGGCTTTGCGTTTTACTTTTGAGGGGGTAATACCTTGCTTGCGTAGTTGGGCTTTGACGAGTGCAATGCTGGAACCCGTAAGCTCGCCCTCAAGCTTTTTTCCGCGAGCACTTACACCTACCCATTGGAAGGTATCTAAGCTCTTATCTTGTTGTGTTTTTGCCATTAATCTACGCCCTTGAGCACAACATTAAAAAGGTAGCTAAACAGCTACCTTAGTAAAATTTAGGTGTTAATAATTTGCAGGTGAGTTGTTAAGTGCCAGTTGTTGCAACAGTACAAGAGCTAGGTAACCAGCTAGCTTTAGCGTCAGTCCCCGCTGTACCAGTACAGACCCATTCGAAAATAGTAAAGCCTTTAGCGAAGTCATCAGCATCAGCTGGTGTACTTGATGCACTTTGAGGTGTTAAGGTAATAGTTAAGTCTTTCATATCACCTTGGCCAATTACTGTTATAACACCCACAGCTGATACTGATACTTGTTTAACATATTTTGTTAGACTAGTTGCAGTATCGCCAGTACCAGTACTTAAAGTACCTGCGTCACAATCATCAGGAGATTTGCCTATTTGTGCTTTTTCGCTAATACATGTTCTTGCTGTACTTGCTGCGAGCATTAATTCAGAAGCTTTTGCTCGAGCTGTATAGTCCTGGTAAGCAGGCAGTGCTACTGCTGCTAAAATACCGATGATTGCTACTACAATCATTAATTCAATTAGGGTGAAACCCTGTTGTTTTTGAGTCATTGTTTTCATGTTTCCTCTCCTAAAGGATAATGTTGTGGTAAGCCAAACGGATATAAGTTTTTAAAATGTAACTTATGTTGTTTACTTAACCTGTTACTACAAAAAATAAAATCATTTTTGCCAGGTGGCATTTTAGCACTATTGGTAATCACTATTTTAAAATTATTACCTCAAAGCAATTTCCTTAAAGCAATGACCCAAAAGTAATGCACAGCATGGCGGTTATTCGTTTCTCGTCCCTTATTTGAGTATAAACCCAACCATTAAAAGTTAGTTATAACCCGTGTAAGTTACAAGTTAATTATAAAAATAAACCCTGTCGCTTATTTTTGCTCTGTCGCTTATAAATGCTTTTCCACTCTTTTTAACTAATTAAAAATTTAAAACTAGTCAATATGGACGAGTCTAACACTGTTTATTGCGCTTTTGTATGTAAAAACACTATAAAAAACGCATTAATTTAATAACTTGTTACAAATAATCCTTTTGAATTATTTAATGCCCTTTTTTAAAAGCTGTCAATCAATTAGCTTAAGAATATATAAATAAATTCTACATTGTTTACTCAAATCGCATCGATAAATCGATTGATTGTAAATTTTTTGTAAGCGCGCCGCTTGAAATAAAGTCGACCCCAGCTTGCGAGTAGGCTTTGAGCGTTTCTAGGGTCATATTGCCTGACACTTCTAACTTAGCGCGCTTATTTGTAATGCTAACCGCTTGGCGTATTTGCTCTGGGTTAAAGTTATCTAACATTATAATGTCGGCGCCTGCGTTAATGGCTTGCTCTAGCTCATGAAGTGATTCAACTTCAACCTCTATCGATTTATCGGCATGATTTAGCTTAGCTTGAGCTACTGCGTTATTAATTCCTCCGCAGGCTGCTATGTGGTTTTCTTTAATTAAAAACGCATCAAACAAACCAATTCGGTGGTTTGCACCGCCGCCACATTTAACTGCATACTTTTGTAGCGCTCTAAGTCCTGGAATAGTTTTACGGGTATCGAGCAATTGCGTGCTAGTACCGCTTAACTCTTTTACATAGTGCGCTGTAGTTGTGGCCGTACCAGAAAGCGTTTGTACAAAGTTAAGTGCGGTGCGCTCGGCTGTTAAAATAGCGCGAGCAGAACCGGATGCGGTAAATAGGGTGCTATTGGCACTGACAAAGTCGCCATCGTTAACGCATATGTTTACAACCACACTTGGGTCGACTTGTTTGAACACTTCTATGATTAGATCTTTACCACAAAAAATGCAGTCTTCACGAGTGATCACTTTCGCATTGGCTTGCTCTGCTTGAGGAATAAGCTGTGCGGTAATATCGCCTTGTTCTGCACTTTGATAATTTAGGTCTTCATCCAGTGCTAAAGTAACAAGTTGGCTAATTAGGGTATGCGAAATAGACATGAAAAAGCTCATAGTAGATAATAAATTAACTAAATTTTACTCTGTTTAATTACTAATTAGAAGCAGCTAACAACTAAACTAAAAAGCCAGCGCTTAAATAACGCGTTAATCATATTTTATCGTTTAGTATTACGCTATCTTTATGGGATTAAATCTATTAGCATCTTGATATACATCAATTTTGGTTGATTAACCTGAGCGCTGCGAGCTACGGGTAACGGGATGCGTGTAACGGGATGCGGGCAGCGGGATGCGGGCAGCGGGTTTATAAAATAAAGGTTCTAGGTTTAGGCAGAGATTAAGCCAAGCACGGTGTTTGTGTTGAGTGTAGGCGGGGCTTTACGCCGCGCACATGTAGCAGCGGATTTATTCCGCGT
>NZ_JASDDE010000088.1:0-2091 GCF_030407565.1 Pseudoalteromonas sp. APC 3694 | reverse complement strand
GGGGCTTTACGCCGCGCACATGTAGCAGCGGATTTATTCCGCGTCGGTATTAGGTATTAGGTTCTAGGCCCGCCGCTCGCAGCCCGTCGCCCTTTTTAGGTTTTAGGCAGAGATTAAGCCAAGCACGGTGTTTGGGTTAAGAGCTACATAAGTTTTAAATAAATAGTATGAAAATAGATTCTTTAGGCGTTATAAATAATATTAGCCAGCGGGCGTGTAGCCACTTTGATGAGCGACCTGCTCAGTGCGATATTTCGCTGTTGGTAATTCATAATATTTCATTGCCTGCAGGGCAGTTTAACACTCCGTACGTTGATGATTTATTTATGGGGAATATTGATTGCAATGCGCACCCTAGCTTTAGTGACCTAGAGGGGCTTAAGGTGTCAGCGCATTGTTTTATTAAGCGCTGCGGCGAAGTTACACAGTATGTGCCTTTTGAAAAACGTGCATGGCATGCGGGGCGCTCCTGCTTTGCTGGGCAACAAAATTGTAATGATTTTAGTATAGGTATAGAGCTTGAAGGCACAGATACAATTAACTATACCGATGCGCAATATCAAAGTTTAGCTGCATTGGCGCAGGCTATTATGCAGCGCTATCCAAAAATAACAGCCAGTAATATAGTTGGGCATTGCGATATAGCCCCTGGGCGAAAAACCGACCCTGGAGCGAGTTTTAACTGGCGTAAGTTTTTTAACCTAATTAAATAACTAAGAGTAACAACATGATTTTGGTTTCAATAATAATAGCACTGATACTTGAGCGTTTAGGTGCTCGCTCTGCGCATTGGCAAATGAGTTATTACGCTAATGGCTACTTAACTCGCTCTGTTAATTTATTAACGAATAAAGGTTTATTTGGCACGGCTACGGGGTTTTTAATTTGGTTATTACTGCCTGTGATTGCTGTTGGGTGTGTGTATTTTTTATCTGACTTTGCACTTTGGCAACTTGTTTTTAATGTGGCGGTGTTACTCGTTTGTTTTGGTTGTGCTAAGCAACGTGCTTTATATAAATCGTACTTAAATGCACTGACCCGAGGGGATCAAACCGCTGCGTCTTTGTATGCTTTGCAATTAGGGCAAAAACGCACAGAGGAGCAACAAGGCGGCGAAACCTTAGGGCAAACGCTGGCTTGGGTTAATTTCAGGTTTTATTGCGCGGTTATATTTTGGTTTGTGGTATTGGGCGTTGCTGGTGCTGTTTTTTATGCATTAGTACGTACCTTTGCCGACTTAGTGAGTGACAACCGCGATGAAGTTATTGCTAAGCATTTTAAACTTATCAACCGTTTACTATTTTGGCTTGATTGGCTCCCCGCGCGTATTACCAGTTTTGGCTATTTAGTGATTGGTAACTTTAATAAAGGGACTAGCTGTTGGCTGCATTACGTGTTTGACTTTTCAAGCCCTAATCGCAAGGTGGTTACTTATACAGCGCTAGCGGCTGAACAAGTTGAAGAGCGCTACTATGGTTGTACCTTTGAAGCCACCTGTATGATCAAACTGGTTAAGCGAAATGTACTTTTTTACTTAGTGTTAATTGCTTTAATGACTTTATTTGGTGGTCTAAGTTAAAGAGCAGGGGTTAGGGATTAGGCTTTAGGTTCTAGGGTTTAATTCACTTTGGCTTCTCATTTACTCTCATTGTCTCCTCTTTGTGTAAAAAGATCTAAGTGATTTATTCACAAAGAGGTTAAGAGGCGCTGCGCTTTAGAGGTAAAGACAGGTATTAGAAAATAAAGGTTCTAGGATTAGGAGTTATTCCACTTTGGCTTCTCATTGTCTCCTCTTTATGTAAAAAGATATAAGTGATTTATTTACCACAGAGAATGCAGAGCACACAGAGAAAGTGACAATCAATGGTTGTTCCCTCTGTGGTTCAAAAAATAAATATATTTGGTGCCTAGAGTTTTAGGTTCTAGGCAGAGATTAAGCTAAGCATAGTGTTGGGTTAATCGTAGGCGGGGCTTTATGCCGCGCACTTTACTTTTTTGTGACGGGCTTCGAGTTGCGGGCTTAAAACCTTTAACCTAAACATGCGCGAGGTAAACTCCCGCCTACAATGTAAAAACATGTTTGCAAATTAC
>NZ_JASDDE010000087.1:0-9957 GCF_030407565.1 Pseudoalteromonas sp. APC 3694 | reverse complement strand
ATTAGGTGATCGGCTTAGATAGTATTAGGTGATCGCGATGCATGAGAATATGCAGTTTATGCTCGAACCAAAAATATACGTGCCGTTCAGTTACTACTTGGTCATACAAAAATTGATAACACCATCAGATATTTGGGAATAGAGATTGAAGACGCCATTAAAATATCGAGAGAAACCGATTGTTGATTTAGCGCAGGCAGTGTTCTTATGCTGCCTTTGCCCCATTATCATTTAACGTAAATACTTTATAGGTCGATTTTGAGCGAACTACGGAAATTACCTAAAGCAGAACAAGTGATCTGCTAGGTAGTTGCTTGAAATCAATTATTAATTGCTAATCTAGCCAAATTTAGGTGTAATGAATACATAAAAAGCGCTGAGCAATGCAGGGAAAGCTTAAATTACACTAGCTAAGCTGATTAAATTAGCTAGGAAAGTGAGAGCCACCAAAAAGCAAATTCCCATAGCATAAACAACACCAACTCTGACACACCGAGCAGGTAGCGGCTCAGTCCAACAAGCGATTATGCAATACAAAATGCGTGTCGCATAAATACTAAAATGTTAGGCTGTAAATGGAATACATCGTGCCACCAGATAATTATGCAAGCTTCATCGGTACTGTTGCACTTATAGTGTCGATTCTGTGCTTATTTATCACTTTTTTGCTGAAGCAAAGAAGCCATGCGACTAAGTTGTTTTCTATTATGCTTGTAGCATCGCTAGCTTTCTTTTCTTCTCATTGGGCTACATATTTTGCCGCTATCTTTATAGTTGTAACTGCTGTTACTGAGCTGGAATTTTTACAGAACTTGGCGGCCATAATCAGAAAAGATGAGAATTATTTCAAATACAAGAAAGAAGCTCTAAGTAAGGCTGAGAATATTCGCCGGAAAGCTGAGGAAGCAATAGAAGAAGAATACACCTCGGAGCAGCCGTCAGAAACGGAAGAATCTACAATCACAAAAATTGACCTTTCAAAATTACAAGAGCTTTCTAATACATCAAGGATGAAGTTGTCATTTGAAGTTGAGGAAAAAGCCCTCAGTTACCTGTCAAAGGAATATGGGCGCATTGAAAGAGGCGTGCGCTTTAGAAAGGGCAATCAATCAGTTGAATTCGATGGGGTTGTTACAAATGGACGAGATAAAGCAGACACTATTTTTGAGGTCAAGTGGACCCGAAATCCTGATCATGCTTTTATGTTTATTAATCAATCCATCCGACGGTCTAACGAGCAAGTGAATTCTTACTCCTCAATTACTGGTAAAAAGCCCACCTTTAATTTGGTTGTTGTTACAAATACTAAAACCAGTATTGGCACAGATCGTTGGGAGAAATTAAGGGAAAGGGCAGAAGAAGTTGGTGTAAACCTAATCAATTTGAGCCTAAAAGAGATAGGGTTCGAGGTTACACATGAAATCGCCTAACAAAGCCATTAAACTCGCTCTCTACGGTCGCCGGACGCGATGAGGAAATAAAGAGGTATCATGGCAAAAATTAAAGATAGATTAGCTAAAATAATTCGTGATAAACCTAGAGTGTTGACCCGAGCAATATTTTGGAAAATCCCTCATAACACCTCAGAAGACGAAGTGTTCTTGAAGCTTGGTCGGTATAATAAGCCAAAGGGTTGGCTTGATAGTGAAACACTAGAATTAGATAGTCCCAAAAGTGAACTTACGCTGGGTAGTGAAGAGTTCAGTAATCTCATAGATTTCATTTCAACAAATTACGAACCTTTCAAGCAGGGGACGAAAGCTTTTTTGCCTTTAGATAACCCGTACGACACATCAAATGCAGAGCAGTGTTAGACGACTTGGGGACAAGAAAACCTTCGATGATAAAAACGCCATATCGATTGCACAACCTCTCTGCGAAGCAATAATGTCGATGACCGCTCGTACCCGTTTATCCTCAGGGCGCGATGAAAGCGCAGGACTATAGACTAGCCCTACCGCTTTATTTACTGTTTTCCACACTTTGTCGATATCGACGTCAGTAAATAGATGCTGAGAAATGGATCCCAATTCTTTGCTAACCTGAACTCTGGTTAAGAGATTTACTAACGTATTGAATCAAAAATGATATTTATGTTTATTTTTCTCTAGCCAGATATTTTCAGTGAAAACAAGGCGAAATTACGCGTCAATAGCTAGCCTATTGCAAGTAAATTCAACGCAGTTAGCGCTGAAAATAGCTGCTTGAGATAGATTTATTATCCAGAGTTCAGGTTTGCTAGTAAGCGGCAGAGTATTAATTCCATCACTCCTGGCTTGACGTAAGGCTTTGAGAAATTGTTGGTTTTGCCTATCTTCAGGCTCTAAATAGATGACTACAATCTGATTGTCCTGTGCCAAAACCTTGTGAGGGACATCTTCGAAAATCACAATACATTGTCCGGTGTGAATACTTTGTGCCTTGTAATCTTGAACCGAGATGTCTTTGTCTAAACCAATGCAAATTTGAACAGCATGATGTGCATGAACATCATTATCAGGACTGATTCCGATGTAAATCGCTTTGTAGGGCCACAAATGAATATGCATGGCTGACTCAGTATCAAAAGTTCAGGCTATTGATTTTTGCCTTATAAATCTACACAAATGACGAATGTTAGCCGATAGATACACGTTGAGGCGAGTGCGCACAGTGAAACTGTGTGCTTCTTACACTTTTAAGTGTGTAAATAATTTAAAATGCCACAGTCCCTAATGGTTTTGTTTTGATCACACTTTGACGCCATATTTTCGAGTGATGACTTTAATGCGTTTAGCTCTTCAATGCGAATAATGACGTCTGATAAATGCTTAGCTATTAACGTATTGATATTTGAACAGCTCTGATCTGGCTTCGAACGACTGTCCATGAGCGTTTTTACTTCCATGATAGACATATCCAATGAACGACACTGTTTAATAAATAGGAGTTGTTCAATAGTCCCCTTGTCGTAGACACGATAATTTCCACTTGAGCGCTTGAGCTCAGGCAATAGCCCTTTCTTTTCATAAAAACGAATGGTCTGAATACTACAACCTGTCGTCTTTGCGACATCACCAATTTTCATTTTTTACTCCTAACCGTTGACTCTATACCAAGTATAGACTTTATACTCATACTATTCATCAGTAAAGAGTGTGTTTCTAATGAGCGGATGTGGGTGCGAAGTTGAAATAAAAGACCAGTCTCAACGACAGGTTTTGTATTGGCTTTTGGGAATAAACGCGACAATGTTTGTTATAGAAATGGGGATCGGGTTGCTTGCTAATTCAACCGCATTAATAGCCGATTCACTTGATATGCTCGCCGACGCAGTTGTCTATGGTGTTGCCCTTTATGCTATTGGTAAATCGCTATTGCACAAAGCCAATGCGGCTAGAATTAGCGGCTTTTTTCAGATGGCACTGGGTGTGTTGATTATCATTGATATTGTAAGACGGTCAATTTACGGTAGCGAACCTGTATCGGGACTAATGATGGCTATGGGGGCAGTTGCACTGGTTGCTAATGTCATTTGTCTTGTGATCATACGCAAACAAAGAAATGAAGAAGTGCATATGCGGGCAAGCTGGATATTTTCAGCCAACGATGTGATTGCCAACTTAGGTGTTATCTCTGCTGGCGTTTTGGTGTTTTGGCTCGATTCTCGATGGCCTGATCTGGTTATCGGTGTGATAGTTTCGTGCGTTGTGTTGCGCGGGGCAAAAATGATCCTCGAAGATGCTGGAAATGAAAGACAGCGAGCGCTTAATGCGCAAAGTTGATAAGAAAATGCCAATTTTTAATTGCACATCAAAACTGCGTAGGTTGGCATGGCTACTTATTACTTTGCTCATGTGTCAATCGGGCTTTTCGTTCGCCGCTCAATGCGATGACTACCCTGCGGAGGTATCGTCAGTCCCTGAACAATCAAAGTCGATAGGCACTTATGATGTTCCCGAAAAAAATGTAAATGCTGGTGATAATACGTCGAGTGAAGAGCCTAAGTGTTTCCATTGTGTGCTGTGTCAATGTGGACAGATTAAGTTTCTGGCACAACACCCAATAAATGACGTATCTAAACCGTTATACACCAATCAATACAGTTATTCCCGCAACGTCACTGACGGCCTAGTCGAAGGCCTTTTGCGCCCACCTCAACATTAATCCATTCCCTCCTATATGTTTGCATGGGTGCTTTCCATGTATGTCGTTATCTTATGAACAAAAGGTTCTTTTATGAGTTCTTCACGCCCATTGGGCATAAAAAAAGCTAGCTCAGCGTATCTGAAATTGATATCTGCTGCACTGGTAACCATGAGCATATCTGTTCAATCTGCCAATGCGCAAAAGTCTTCAATCACGCTTGAAAATGCGCTCAAACGCACATTATCAAACAACCCAGATTTAGTTGTGTTCGAATTTAAATCTTCGGCTTTGGATGGTGAATCAAAAATGGCCAGCTTACGACCTGAAATGTCTGTTGGGGTTGAAGTTGATAATGTGTTGGGAACAGGCGAAGTGTCTGGTATCAAAGATGCCGAATTGACACTGACCTTATCGTCGGTCATCGAGCTTGGAGATAAAGTCAGCAGCCGAATGAATGTGGTGAGTTCAAAAAAAGCACAACTGCTTACACAACGGCGCATTCGTACGCTGGACATCTTGGGTGAAACAACTCGACGATATATCAATGTCATTGTCCAACAAGCGTTGCACAAGACTGAGCAACGAGCTGAAATGCTGGCTCGCACAATGCTTCAGACAGTCTCTACACGGGTTGAAGCGGGGGCTTCTTCACCACTTGAGAAAAAACGTGCAGAGTCAGCGTTGTCGCAGGCGCGTTTGTCGTTATTGATAAGTGAACAAAAACTCAATGAGTATAAACGCGACCTGGCCATCATGTGGGGTGACACTAACGCTGCGTTTGCGGAAGTTGAAGGGACACTGTTATCGTTTCCAAATTCACTATCACTTGAACAAATGCTTTCACAGCTTCAAAGCAATCCACACGTTCTGCTTTATGCTGATAACTATCGGGTACAAGAGGCCAGATTGAGAGTGGTTCAGGCCAGTCAGCAGTTCGACATTGCGTGGGAAGCCGGTATCCGAAGAATGCAGGGAATTGATGACACAGCGTTAGTTGCCAGTATTTCGGTGCCGTTAAATACCAAGCAGCGGAATCTAGGTGAATACGAACAACAGCGCGCATTGCTTGACAGTATAGACTATCAAAAACAAGCGAAAATTCGTGAACTCACTCGCCAATTAAATCAAGTCATTAGCGCAAAAGACCAAGCCTTGCTCACTGTTACGACCCTTCAAGACAATGTCGTCCCAACATTGGAATCTGCATTGAAATTGGCGCGGGATGGCTATGAAAGTGGTCGCTACAACTACATAGAGTGGGTGACAACGCAACAGCAACTCATAGATATGCAACGAACTATGATAAAAGCCGCAGGCTTAGTTCACCTTCGAAGCGCAGATCTAGAGGCACTTACGGGAATTCCCGTGTTTTCTGACTCTCCCTCGACGTCTGCTCAATCATCACAATGAATAGAGAAAAAATAATGAATAAATCACAATTTACATTAGTTACTAGCGCACGTGACTTGCTTGGCATGTTAGTCATGCTAGTTACTTTACTGTTTGCTTCTGTCGCCCTGGCTGATGATGACGATGAGGAAGCCGAAGAAAGACCCGAGTACGTAGTGTTATCTCAAGAACGGATGCTTGAACACGATATCGTGACTGCATCGGCCGCATCAGGAACATTATCGCTCACAACCAGAACCTTTGGGCGGATAGTTCATGATCCTGCGTCACTGAGTCATATTCGTGCCCGCTTCGACGGTGTTGTAAAACGTATCATGGTGAATATTGGAGATAAAGTAGAAAAAGGTGACACACTGGCAATCATTGAGTCAAACGAGAGTTTAAATCAATACTCAATCACCTCACCGATGTCTGGAAAAATCATAGCTAGACACGCCAATGATGGTGAGCTCACCAACGGTCAAGTACTGCTTTCTGTTGCTAATTACTCTCGCGCAATTGCTCAATTGGCTATTTTCCCCAAACAACGTACTCGTATTGCCGTTGATATGGAAGTCACTTTAAGGCTTGAGGAATTGCAGCAACAATCAAGTATAAGCCACATTACGTCCTCACCTGATGACAAACCTTATTCTATCGCGTTTGTGAACGTTGATAATGGCAGTGGTTATTGGCCTTTAGGCGCTATGGTAGAGGGTTATATTCAGATTGGGTTCCAAGAAGTCAATCTGGCTCTCCCCAAAAGTTCAATACAAGAGTTAGATGGGCAAACCATTGTTTTTGTCAAAGAAGGGGAGCGATTTTACCCCCGCCAAGTAAAGCTTGGGAACACGGACAACCGTTTAGTAGAGATTGTGAAGGGCGTTCAAATAGGCCAGCAAGTCGTTGTAGAAAATAGCTATCTACTAAAAGCTGATTTATTAAAAATGGAGGCGGGCGATGATGACTAATTACCTGCGCATTTATTGTCAAAAGCAAAGCCAAGTCCATAAAAACGGTGAGGTGAGAACATGATTGCACGAATACTCCGTCTATCCATTGAGCGACGTGGTGTCATGATGTTGTTCGCCTTGTTTGTCGCCTTTTTTGGTATGTACAGTTACAAACAATTGCCGATTGATGCTGTGCCTGATATCACCAACGTGCAAGTGCAGATAAATACCGCAACCCCAGGTTACTCGCCTTTGGAGACTGAACAACGCATAACGTTTATAGTTGAAACCTCGCTGGCCGGTTTGCCTAATTTATCGTATACCCGCTCGATATCACGCTATGGTTTGTCGCAAGTCACAGTCGTGTTTAAAGAGGGCACTGATTTATATTTCGCACGAAATCTCGTCAACGAGCGTCTCACCGCCATCGCGGCGCAATTGCCAACAGGGTTAACCCCTGAAATGGGCCCTATCTCCACAGGCTTGGGTGAAATTTACATGTACTCGTTAAGTGCTGAGCCTCAGGCGCGACAGGACAACGGTCAACCCTATGATGCTATGGCATTAAGGGAGATCCATGATTGGGTAATTAAGCCCCAATTGTCGCTTGTTGAGGGGGTGACCGAGGTTTATGCGATAGGCGGATTTGAAAAGCAATATCATGTGAATCCTAATCCAGTCGCAATGATAAACTTTGGGATAAGTACAGGTGACCTTCTCAGTGCGCTAGAACGCAACAATGCGAATCAAGGCGCTGGTTTTGTAGAACAAAATGGGCAACAAGTACTGATCAGATCGGAAGCCCAACTTAAGGGCATCGACGATATCGGCCAAGTGGTTGTTAAGATCATTGATGGCGTACCGGTAAAAATTCAAGACATCGCCCAAATCAACCTCGGTAAAGAGCTGCGCTCTGGAGCCGGCACGTTAAATGGCCAAGAAACAGTGATTGGCACGACAATGATGTTAGTGGGAGAAAACTCTCGTACGGTCGCCAAAGCTGTGGACAGTAAGCTCGAAACCATTAAAACAAGCTTACCCGAGGGCGTAATCCTTGAAGCGGTTTACGATAGGACAAGCCTCGTTGACAAAACCATCGACACAGTGCAGAAAAACCTCGTCGAGGGCGCTTTACTTGTCATCGTTGTGCTATTCGTTTTGCTTGGGAATGTGCGAGCTGCACTTATTACCGCCGCTGTAATACCCTTGGCAATGCTTGCCACGATATCGGGCATGGTCAAAACAGATGTGTCTGCTAACTTGATGAGTTTAGGCGCACTGGATTTTGGCTTGATTGTCGATGGCGCAGTTATCATTGTTGAAAACTGTATCAGACGATTATCCGAATCCCAGAAACAAAACGGCGCTACTCTACCGCTCAAAGAAAGGCTGAATGTTGTATATGAAGCCACTAATGAAGTCATACGTCCCAGTTTGTTTGGTGTATTGATCATTACCATTGTTTATATCCCCTTGTTCACGCTCACTGGCGTCGAAGGTAAAATGTTCCACCCCATGGCAGCGACCGTGATAATGGCTTTGCTTGCCGCAATGGTATTTTGTTTTACCGTAGTGCCTGCGGCGATAGCAATTTTCATGAGAGGTAAAATTAGCGAAAAAGAAAGCCCAATTATTAAAGGTGCAAAGGCAGTCTATCGTCCTGTTTTAACCGGAGCGCTGCGTTTTAGATGGCTAGTGGTAGTAGCAGCGAGTGCTTTGGTTGTCGGCAGTTTATGGATGGGCAGTAAATTAGGCTCCGAGTTTATTCCCCAGCTCAATGAAGGTGATATCTTAGTACAAGCGATACGCATCCCTGGGACTGGGGTAGAACAAGCAGTTGAAATGCAAAAAACTCTTGAAGCGAAACTTATGCAGTATGAGCAAGTTCAGACGGTATTCGGTCGCACGGGTACGGGTGAGGTCGCTACCGATCCTATGCCGCCCAACATTACTGATACGTTTGTTATTTTGAAGCCTAGGGAACAATGGCCCGATCCATCAATGACTAAAGCCGAGCTAGTCGAAACGTTTGAAGAGGACTTGTTTACTTTGCCCGGCAATAATTATGAATTTACCCAACCTATTCAAATGCGGTTTAATGAATTGATCAGTGGGGTAAGGGCAGATTTGGGCATAAAACTATTTGGGGATGACTTAGATACCCTCTTTGCATCTGCTTCTGACATTTTGTCCGTTATTTCAACGATTGAAGGGGCTGATGACGCGAGGCTTGAGCAGGTAGAAGGCATTCCAATCTTCACCGTCACACCAAAGCCTAATCAATTGGCACGCTTTGGTTTGGATATAGCCGACTTGCAGTTATGGCTCAATGCTGCGACAGGTGGAAAAACCGCTGGAATGATTTTTGAAGGCGACAGACGCTTTGAAATTGTCGTGCGATATGCCGACGACATTCGAAATGAACTCACTCAGCTTGAGAGCGTTCCCATAGTCACGCCCTCTGGTGAGCATGTACCAATAAGCGAATTAGCCACACTTGCATTTAAAGAAGTACCTAGCCAAATAAGCCGGGAGAATGGCAAACGTAGTATTGTTGTCACAGCAAATGTGCGTGACAGAGATATTGGCACTTTTGTTGAAGAAGCTCAGGCGAGAATTAATGATGAAGTAGATTTACCTGCTGGTTATTGGCTCGACTATGGTGGAACCTTTGAGCAGCTCGAAAGTGCGAGTCAACGATTGACGATTGTGGTACCGGTTACGTTGTTTGTGATTTTGACAATGCTGGTAATTGCGTTTGGTTCTATACGCGATGCGTTGATTATCTTCACAGGTATCCCTTTGGCATTAACAGGCGGTGTAATGTCTCTTTGGTTAAGGGATATGCCTTTATCCATATCCGCGTCGGTAGGATTTATCGCGTTGTCTGGGATTGCCGTATTAAACGGATTGGTAATGCTGTCCTTCATCAAGCAACGTTTGCTAGAAACCGGAGAATTAGTGAATAGCATTGTTGAAGGGGCACTTATTCGCTTGCGTCCGGTATTAATGACAGCACTAGTGGCAAGCCTTGGATTTGTGCCCATGGCGCTCAATACGGGCATAGGTGCAGAGGTGCAACGGCCTTTGGCCACGGTGGTCATCGGCGGGATAATATCGTCAACCTTGCTAACACTGGTAGTGCTGCCTGTACTCTATCGACTCGTGCATAGTAAAGGGGATCAGTAGTGTTCTTGGGCATTTATTCGTAAATGCCCAAGTTTTACCTGAACGATTTTTAGGTAACTATTGACTCTTTATCGAAATTTTCCGAGAAAACCCATTGATCGACGCGAAGCGGTGTCGATGGGATGAATCGGAATAGTTAGCCCTGCTCTTGAATGTATTTTTGAATTGTATCAGCAGCCGCATTCCCAACAGAGCAAACAAAATATCCGTCAGACCAAAATGTTTTTTTAACCCAGAATTGCTTTTTAAACCATTTAAATCTCGACCATAGACTTTGCGTTGTAGATTGTTTAATTCT
>NZ_JASDDE010000086.1:0-11797 GCF_030407565.1 Pseudoalteromonas sp. APC 3694 | reverse complement strand
CCCATTAATTACTCAGATCACAAGCACTCTAGAAGCAGGGATTAATAATTCAATTTTATTGCCGAATAAATCTATTCAATTAATACCTGATAGTAAAACCTTAACCAAGGAACAACTTTATAATTACTTAACAGATAATGTGCTAAATGCTCCTATTAGCGGACTTAGAACCTACTACCCTAGAAATAAAATTTCGGCTGAAATAAAAACCAACAGTGATGAGCTAATATTAAATACAACTTCTCCAATCAAAATTATACTAGGAGATCTTAAGCCATACCTATACTTACTAGATATAAACTTAGTTAAACTAATTTATGAGATTGAGCATTCGAATTATATGAGGTTTTGTGGAGACAACCTGGAACACTGCGGAAGGTTTACTTTTAATAAGGAAGACTTTATTGAGTTCTTCATACTTGTGAAAAAGCTAAAAAGCTCTATTGGTCAATAAACAAAAAAAACCGATGTTTAAACTAAACATCGGTTTTTCTTTGGCTGAAAGCTGATAGCTAAAAACTGACTGCTTGCCTTTATCACTTCCCTATCGCTTCTTTGGCAAACAGGTGCTTTATTGGCCCAAGGTTATCAACGAGTGAAAGCCCAACTCCACGAATAAGCTTTTTAACTGGGTTTGCACCTTCAAATAGCTCTTTGAGCCCTTGCATCATGGCGATGTGTTTTTGTGCGTCGAGCTTACGGGTGCGCTCGTAATCACGCAGTGTGCGCGTACTGGCAAATTCTTTGGCGTCTTGACTTAGTAGCTCAATTAAATAAGCGGCGTCTTTTAGGCCCAGATTCATACCCAGCCCTGCCAATGGATGAATGGTATGCGCTGCATCGCCCATTAACACCACCTTGCCATTAACCCATTGTTGGGCGTAACGCATTTTAAGTGGAAACGCGACGCGCTTACTTTGCACTTCACATAAACCGCATTGGCCATCTATGGCAGCCATAACTGCTTTATTAAAAGTGGTGTCGTCCATTGCTAACAATTCATCACAATGATTCGGGCTGGTAGACCACACAATTGAATGAGTATGCTCATCGCTCAATGGTAAAAAAGCTAGCGGCCCCGTTGGTAAAAACACTTGGCGTGCGGTATTTGTATGTGACTCTTTGGTTTTAACTGTCGCTACTAACGCATGGTGATCGTAATCTTTAAAGCTCAGCGCCATATTAAACTGTTTACGAATCGCTGAATTTGCACCATCAGCCGCCACCAGCAACTTAGCAATAATAGGCTCACCAGTTTTTAAATTAATAAATACATCAGACTCGCTTTGGTGTATTTGCTGATACTCGGTATTAAACATGAGTGTGGCATTACTTTGCTGCTCAAGCTCTTTTATTAGTGCAAAGCGAATAATGTCGTTTTCAACTATGTGCCCTAAATGGTCAAGCTCAAGTTGATCGTTATTAAAGGCTATTTTTCCAAAGCTATCGGCATCACGTACATCCATGTGCGTATAAGCACAAGCACGCTCAGCTATTATGTGTGGCCATACATTTAACTGCTCGAGCAAGGTTTGGCTGGCAATACTCAATGCGCTTACACGTAAACCATAGTCATCGCTCGGTGGAGCTTGAGTTGGCGCTGCATCTAACACAACCACACTGACATTCGCTTTAGCAAGCCCTAGCGCCAGCGTTAAACCTATGCAGCCACCACCCACTATACAAACCTGTACTTGTTTCATAAACGTGTACCTTGTTTAACTTGTCCCATTAACTGTTTAGCCAATGGGGCTTTGAATGCGGGGAATAAATCCATCGAAAACAGCCCAATACTGCGACCCAATGCTAACACCCGTGATGAATTTGAAAAAAGTCGAACCAAGGCATCGGTCAATGTCATTACCGTTTTTATATCATCACTGCGCTTAACTGAATATTGACGGGTAAAGGCATAACTCCCTAAATCATGTTCACTGTTTGCTATTAAGTCACTAAGCACTTGTACGTCGCGCAGCCCTAAATTAAAGCCTTGACCTGCAATTGGGTGAATGGCGTGTGCCGCGTTACCTATTACCACAGTACGGTGCGCCGTCAACGATTCGACTTGCCCATAAACCAGTGGATAACTGGCGCGCATCCCTACTTTTATAAACCGCCCAGCACGATAACCAAAGGTGATTTGCAGTACGCTTAAAAAGTCTGACTCACTTAATGTCATATGCTGCTCAATATGCTCTTGGCGCATACACCATACTAACGAATAGCGGTTATTGCTCATGGGTAATAAAGCCATAGGGCCATTTTGGGTAAAACGCTCAAACGCATGATGGTTATGTCCATCAGCCACTTCTATATTGGCAATAATCGCGCCTTGTTCATAAGGCTGGGTATTAAAACCTAGGCCTAGCAAGTGACGTGTTGGCGATTGTGCACCGTCGGCAATCACTAACAGCTTAGCGCTTAGTTTTTCACTACTTTGTAATGTCAGTTCATTACTATCGGCGTTTTGTTTTATCGCCGATACGCTATCAGGGCAAAAAAGCGATATATTTGATTGCGTTAAACGCTGATGCAGCGCTCTACCAAATGGATTTACCTCAACCACATAACCTAATGAGGGTTTAGTAAACTCATCACTGTGTATATGGGTTTTACCAAAATGTCCTTTGTCTGATACACTGACTTTTTTTATGGCTGCCGCATAGGGAGCGTTTATTTCAAATAAATTGAGGCTTTGTAAATACTCCACCGACTGCTGTGCAAGCGCTATGCTTCTGTCGTCAAAACTTGGGTGATAATCTGTGGTTACTTGGTTTGCTTCAACCACGGCAATATGTAGGCTGGGATTTTTTTTACTTATACTCAGTGCGCAACTTGCGCCCACTAAACCACCGCCAATAACTACAACATCAAACTGCTTAGCCACTTTTATCTCCAAGCTTATGCGTTTTTAGCGCTTTGCATTAACGCTTCTATTTCGCTAATTTTTTTAGGCACGGTAATCGTTAAGTTTTCGTGACCAGACTCAGTTAGTAATAAGTTATCTTCAATACGAATACCTATACCTTGGTATTTTTTGGGTGCGTTTGAATCTTTACTAATATAAAGCCCAGGTTCAATGGTCAGTACCATACCCGGTTCAAAAGCACGCTCTTGGTTATTAACCTTGTAATCGCCCACATCGTGAACATCGAGTCCTAACCAATGGCCAAGACCATGCATGTAATATTCTTTACAGGCACCTTGCGCCATTAACTCATCAAAATCGCCGGTTAAAATACCTAAATCGAGTAACCCTTGGGTTAGCACTTGCATAGCTAATTTATTAGCCTGCGATAAGTAGCCACCGGGCTTTACTTCGCTAAATGCCACTTCTTGCGCTTTGAGTACAATATTATAAAGCGCAGCTTGCTCGGTGCTAAATTTACCATTAACGGGGAAAGTACGCGTTATATCGGCGGCGTAACCTTGTAGCTCACAACCTGAATCAATCAGCACTAGGTCGCCATTGTTTAATACATCGCTGTTTTGGGTGTAGTGCAAAATATTAGCGTTATCGCCACTACCGACAATGGTGCCATAAGCTGGATGTGGCGCCCCATTCATCGCATAGTGATGATGAAGCTCTGCCTCTAATTGAAACTCGGTTGCGCCAACGTGGGAAAAGCGCATGGCACGCATGTGTGCTCGAGCACTTATTTCGCAGCCTTCACGCATAATGTTAATTTCGCTTGGCGATTTAAATAGGCGCATTTCATGTAGTAGCGGACGAATATCTTTAATTGTACTCGGTGCTGTATCGCCTTTTTTGGGGGCACTACGCAAAGTATTGAGCATTGAAAATACTTTGCCGTCGAAGGCAGGATACGTCCCTTGTGCATAAAATAAAATCTGTTGGCCGTTCACCAAATTCAATAATTGTTCGTTTAGTTCACTTAATGCATAAGTTTTGTCGAATAAGTATTCACTTTGCGCTTTTTCAAAACCAATGCGCCTGCCGTGCCATACCTCTGCAAGTTTATCTTTATCTAAACAAAACAATATAGAAGGCGTATCACTGTCTTTGCATAACACCAATACCGCATCGGGTTCGTTAAAACCAGTTAAGTAAAAAAAGTCACTGTCTTGTCTAAACGGATAATGAGTATCTCGGCTACGTGTGAGCTCGGTTGCTGCGGGAATTATCGCAATACTGTTGCTATCCATTGCCGTCAATAAACGCTCGCGGCGCGCTTTAAACTCTGACTTTTGTATTTCAACCATTAATAACTAACCCATTACTTTTGTTGTATTACTAAATTAATGCAGTGTTTTTTTGTTGCTTTGTGGGTTTTGCTCTTTGCCAAGTTCAGCAAAACACAGTAACGCCGATACGCGTACGTACTCAATCACTTCATGTAGTGCTTGGCTATCTTCTTCGGTTTCTTCAAAGGTTGTATCAAGGCGCGTAATTTCGCTAAAGTCGCTAATCACTTCTTTTACATCTGCCGACAGCTTGCCATAGTCTTTTTGCTTTAAGCCAAAGCCCAGCATAAACCCAGCTACCCATGATACGAGCCCATTGGCTTGATCGATGAGTGTTTCGTCATCACTCGGTAAAAACAAATCAAATTGAAACTCTTCATTGTTAAAGCTTTCAACAACTTGTTGATAAACTTTACCAAAAAACTGTTTTAAATCGTTGCTAAACGACTCGCCATCATTAAATACGTCGCTCAGTAAGCCTAAGTATTCTTTATCGTCAATGCTTAGCCCACAAGCAAGTAAGCCGCTAATAACGCCATGCGCTTCAGCAGGTGATACAAATATTTCGTTTTTCTCTAAAAGAAGTTGGGCTTTTTCGTAATCTGGTAAGTTATTCATAATGACGTCTTCGCTTTGCTAATTAAAGCAATGCTACCACTCGATAAAAAGCAACTCCAATGAATTCTATGACTGAGGTCAAAAGCAAGCGATTGAAAAGCTGATTAAGTTCAAAAAGCAATCTTAAAAGTAAATACAAGATTAGGGTCTGTTGACCATTCAAGGTTAAATTTTCAGCAGCCTGTTTGGTATTTAAGCAAGGCAGAGCCTATGTGGTGTGGTTATTCCCCATAAATAGGCGATAACGCAGCATCAATGCCAAACAGGCGCAGCCCGAAGAGTTCTACCTAGGGGCGATTTACTCTTTGTTGCCTACATGGATGTAGGTAAGGGGCGTGAGCAGGACGCGGAAGCTTTGCTCGGTTTTTACTTATTCTTACATGGATGTAAGTCAGTAGAATAACGCAGGAGCAGTTATCGAGCCCACTAGGTTACAAACCTCGCGCCGCGATTAAACCGCCCCTAGTTTGAACAAATTTTAATCCGCAAAGGTCAACAGACCCTAAATTTGCAGGAAAACTGAGCGAACAGTTTAATTTTTTGCGTTTGGGGTTTAAGGATTGGAATATGTCTTATATACTGAATTTGTTCCCTGGGGTGCAGGAGCTTGGTTAAGTCCCTGAGCCGATAAATTTTATACCAGGATTTTTGTTCGTCTACTATTGTGCAAGCTCGGCATGTACCGAGAAGCCTACGGTAAACCGCAGATTTCCGCCCTGAAACCTCAAGGTTTCAGGACTGACACCGGGCACCGCATTCTCGGGGAACACCTCCAATAACTTTAATTCCCCTGCAATTACTTTTATATCCTTATTTTATTAATCACCTAGTTATTATAAAAAACACCGAACTGAATTTTTACAGTCCGATGCTTTACTTACTAGTACCTGAAACTTAGTGCCTGAAACCTCTACTTATCTATGTAGTCTGCACTTACTTAAACCAGCCTTGAAAGCGCTCCATCAGCATATAGTTAACCGGAACGAGTAATAAGGTTATAAAGGTCGCAAATATAATCCCAAAACCTAGGCTTACTGCCATAGGAATTAAAAACTGCGCCTGAGTCGCCTTTTCAAACAGCAGCGGCATTAAGCCTATAAAGGTGGTTAAACTAGTTAGCATAACCGGGCGAAAACGCGCTACGCCGGCGGTTTTAACAGCTTCCATTAAATCGAGCCCTTCACTGCGCTTTTTATTAATAAAATCAACCAATACTAACGAGTCGTTCACCACGACCCCAATTAACGCGAGCATTCCCAGCAAACTCATAATGGTAAGCTCCATAGCCATGATCCAATGGCCAATTACTGCGCCAATCATGCCAAAAGGAATAATGCTCATCACCACCAGTGGCTGTAAGTACGATTTAAAGGGAATTGCGAGCAACCCATAAATTACAAAAAATACAAATACCATTCCCCACAGTAACGAACCAAACGATTCGCGCTGCTCTTTGGCTTCACCTTCTAATGAATGGCTTACACCTGGGTATTGTTGCACCAGTTCATCTAAGTAGGTTTTTAAATCAGCTTGAAGCACGGTCATATTGGTATCGGTTTTTTCTACATCCGCCGACACATTAAGAGTACGGTAACGATCAATACGGGTAATGGTTGATGGACTTTGGCCAGGTACTAAAGTAGCAACGTGTGACAGCGGCACTCGCCCACCATTAGGCGTTTGTATTAATATATCTTTTAAATCAGCAACTGAGCGCCTTTCATCTATAGGTAAGCGCACCATAACGCGCACATCATCACGCCCGCGTTGAATGCGCTGTACTTGTACACCAAAAAACGAGTTACGTACTTGTCTTGATACATCAACTCTATTTAATCCAAGTGCAAGCCCTTGCTCTGTTAGCTCTATTTGTAGCTCTTCTTTACCATCAGACATGCTATCGGCAATATCAAACACGCTTGGATAAGTGGCCAATCGTTGTTTAATTTGCTCAGCCACTGTTTGCAGTGTGGTAATGGAATTACCCGATAATTGAATATCAATTGGGTTTGAGCTTCTACCTATTTCGGCTCTAAATGTGAGACTTTCAGCCCCAGGGATCACCCCTATTAATTGCCGCCACTCTTTTACCAACTCACGCGAACCAATATCAGACTCTCGTTGTTCTGCTGGGGTGATTTCAAAGCGCACACTACCCGAATTAGCCGCACCGCCTCGCCCGCCAGTGCTCGCTAGAATATTAAGGATAATACTTTGCCCTGTTTCTTCATCTTGATACTTACGCTGAAGCTCTCTGGCTTTATCTGACATATCAATAATGTATTTATTCGTGACTTCAAACGGTGTTCCCGCAGGAAAAGTTAAATTAACCCGAACTGTTTCACTGGGAATACGTGGGAAGAAAATAAACTTAGTCCAACCACTGGTGATCATGGTTAAAATAATTAAAAACACGCCCATAAATAAACTGACTGTGGCCAGTTTGTTGCGTAGCGCTAGCCCTAATACGGGTTGGTAATATTTTAAAATGGCATGCTCAAAACCATCTGCAAAACGTTGTTGGAGTTGCTCTAATTTAGAACCTTTGCCTTTTTGCTGGCGCAGTTTGATATATTTTAAATGCGCTGGCAGCACAAATTTAGATTCAATCAATGAAAACAATAATACCGGAATAACCACCACCGGAATTTGCGCAAAAATAGCGCCTCGTGCGCCTTCTATAAAACCTAACGGTAAAAAAGCGGCCACGGTGGTTAACACGCCAAATGTAACTGGCGTGGCTACTTCTTGAGTTCCTTTTATAGCAGCCTCTTCGCCCGATTTGGCGGTTTTTAAATGGGTATACACGTTTTCACCGGTAACAATGGCATCGTCCACCACAATCCCTAGCACCAATATAAAACCAAATAAGCTGATCACATTTATGGTCACGTCAAAGGCGGCCATTGCCATAAACGCGCCCATAAATGAAACCGGAATACCAATAAATACCCAAAACGCGATGGCAGGTCTTAAAAATAATGTCAGTAACCCCAGTACCAAAATACCCCCCTGTAAAGCATTGCTAGTTAGGGTAGCAATACGGCTTTTTACTACCTCAGAGTCATCATCCCAATAGCTTAAATAAAACCCTTGCGGTAAATTAGCTTGCTCACTGGTAATATAGTTTTTAACTGCATCGGCCACTTCTATCGCACTTTGCGGACCAATGCGGTACACATCGATAAATGCGGCTTGTTTGCCATTAAAGCGGGTGCGCACAGGGGTTTCTTCAAAATCATCATTAATGGTTGCAATATCACTTAAGCGAATAATAGTGCCATCGGCTTGATTTTTTATCACAATGCTTGCAAATTCATCTTTGCGGTAAGCTTGCCCTTTAGAGCGAATAAGTACATCGCCGCCCTCTGTTTTAAGGTTTCCTGCTGAAATATCAGAACTTGAATTGGCAATGGCACTGGATATTTGCGCCAAGGTTAAATCGTATTGGCGCAGCGTATCTTGGCTTACTTCGATTGCCAGCTCATAATTACGTACGCCACTAAGTTCAACTTGGGTAATCGCCGGAATACGCAGTAATTCATCACGGACTTGCTCTGCATATTCTAGGGTTTCTTTTTCGTTGTAGTCACTTGAAACAGTGACTGCTATTACTTCACGCTTACGCTGGATTAACCCTATTACTGGTTTTTCTGCATCGGCTGGAAAGGTATTAATGGCATCGACACGGCTCTTTATATCCGCTAACAATTCACGCTCGTCGTAGCCAGTGTCAACCTCAACGCTCACTTGTGATGACCCCTCAGAAGAGCGGCTCGATATTTGTTTAATACCTTCGAGATCTTGTAATGCTTCTTCTATTCGTATGGTGACCCCTTTTTCAGCATCTTCTGGGGTTGAACCACGTAAACTCACACTAATATTTATACGATCAGAAACAAACGAGGGAAACACCTCTAACGGTAACTTAGAAGACAGGCTGAATAGGCCGCCCAACACAATACTAATTAGCAGTAAGTTGGCAGCCACATGGTTACGTGTAAACCAAGCGATCATGGCTGCTCTCCTGGTTTTTGTGCTTTAGGAGTCGCATCCATTATCTGCACTGGTGTACCTGAACTCACTTGCCCCAGTGGCGTCAGCACTAATTGACTACCCGCTTCAAGACCTTTACTCACAATGCCTTGCAGCGCATTTTGCCACGCTAAAGCAATATTTTTACGCTGTAGTGTGCCATTTTCAACCACATAAACATAACTGCCTTGATATATCGCACTATTGGGAATAACGAGTACCTGAGAGGCGACTTTGCCATTAATTTTAGCTTTAACGTATTGCCCTATTTTTACTGGGTATTGATTATCACTGGTTGATTTATAAGGGTCATTAATTTTAGCCACCACATACAATTGCTGAGCACTTTCATCTATTGCGCCCTCAGTACGAATAAGTTGGCCTTGCCATTGTTGCTCGCCAATTAAATCTGAAGTGAAATTAACCGCTGAGCCACGCTGATTTTTAGCACCATCTCGATATTGCTCAGGTAAATTAATAAAAGGCAGATCTTTATTCTTTATCGGTAAGCGTATTTCAACACTGTCGGTTGCATAAATTGTCGCCAACTGCATATTGTTAGATACCACCTGACCTAAATCAACGCTGCGGTTTAATACTCGCCCAGCATAAGGGGCTTTAATTTTAGTACGTTCAAGATTTAGTTGCGCTTTTTCCAATTGTGCTTGTGCTGACAAAACCTGTGCTTGCGCTGCAGCTAGCTGTGGCTTTCTAAGTACTAAAATACTCGGTTCAGACTCATTGCCTAAACGCTGCCAATCAGTAAGCGCTTGTCGGCCTCGCGCTTGCTCTTCTAATAAGTTTTGCTCAGCATTGAGCAAATTAGCTTGTGCTGATTTAACTTCCGCTTTTAAATCGCGATCATCTAGCTGAAGTAACACATCGCCTTTTTCAAAAAAGCCGCCTTCGCGGAACTGCTCATTTATATCAATAATCAGCCCAGAAACCTGAGCCACCAACATACTTTGAGTCCGTGGTTTAACCGTACCAAAGCTATCAATTTCAACGGGGTAGTCAATTAACTGCAATGGTTTTACCGCTACATTAATTTTTGCTTTTGGCGGTGCTGAAAAACGTGATGCTTTAGGCGGGTTTCCCTTAATAAACATCACCAAAAAAATGGTCGCTATAATGATAGCAGCGGGAACAATTATTTTTTGTTTGTTGAGTTTCATAGTGCTTGCTCATCCTGTGCGGATCTTGATTTTGCAAAGTCGCCCCCAAGAGCAACATGTAATTTAATGCGATTTGTGAGTAATTGGTTTTTAATTTCAATCAGTGAACTTTGTGCATCAAACGAGCGTGCTTGTGCATCTAATACGGTGGTGTAGCTCACTAAACCACTTTGATATTGTTCAAACGATAATTGCTCTGCTGCTAAGGCATTTTCTTGTGCCTGCAAGGTGCTTTGGTAGCGTGCCTTTAAAGATTGTTGTTGGGTAATAGCATTTTCAACATCACCAAATGCATCATATAAAGATTGCAGATAGGCTTGCTCTTGCTTTTGCGTTTGTAAACTGGCTATTTCCTCGTTCGCAGCGAGACGCCCAGCGTCAAAAATAGGCGCTGAAATGCTACCAATAAGTGACCACGCAAGACTTGAAGCAGAAAATAAGTCGCTTACCCTGTTAGTGCTATCGCTTAAACCTGCCGCTAAATTTAAACTCGGAAAACGCTGTTTATGCGCATACGCAAGCGAAGCGTCGCTGGCTAATAACTGATACCAACTAGCACGCAACGCAGGTTTGCGAGTAATAAGCTCCGACGGTAAACCAAGAGGAATGTCGTCATTAATTACAGGTAGGTCGTTATTCGCTGCTATCAATCCTTTTGGATACTCCCCCAATAAACGCTCAAGGCTACGTGCAGCTTGAGTCAAATTTGCTTTTTGGGTTGCTATACGGGAGCGTTCATTGTTTAACTCATTGCGAGCTAAATAAACATCTAACGCTTCATTTAAACCTTGGCGATAACCCGACTCAATAATCTCAAGGTTTTGCTGGGCGTTAGCTTCTCTGCGCTTAAACAAATCAAGTAATTGCTCTGCACTGATTAAGTTAAACCAATTTGTTATAACATCTGCAATAAGCTGTTGTTTAGTTTGCTCATAGCGAGCTTGCTGAGCAAGGTAGTTGAGGTTGTCTCTACGCTTTGCATCAGAGAGTTTACCCCATAAATCAATTTCATAGCCTAACTCTAACGATACAGAGCTTGAGTTATTATAACTAACCGGACGATTATCTTTGCTACGTCCTACTCGCGTTGAAATATCTAAACTGGGCCATAAAGCGGCACCGGTGACAATTAATTGCTGTTTTTGTATTTCTACATCAAAACGGTTTTGCAATAGTTGCTGATTGTTTTTTAGCGCTTGAGTAACTAGCTGCTTTACTGTTGGTGAAGCAAGTTTATTAAACCATGTGTCGTTGACAGCAACTACTGATTCAACAGCTGTTTGTTGCCACTGATCTGGGAGTGTATTCGGTGCTTGCTCACGTAGTTGCGGGTTTAAGTTACTCGCACAACCACTTAGCAGCATAATACTTATTGCCAATAAAGATGGCTTATGTTGCCACATCATGTTTAAACCTGATTAATGCTATTTATGAATGTTATTCAAGCACTTTAGCAAACGTTGCTCAATTGACTTTACATAACATTACATACTTTGCGATGAAATTATAAGTGCCGTAGATACGCCAATCATTAACATATTGATCACAAACTAATAAACAATCTAATTTTTAGTCAAAAAAGCTGAATAAAGTTCTCAAAGCGGTACGAAAAAGACAGAGGGACTTACTGTTTATGACATACTGGAAAAATAGAGCAGAATAGAAAAAACTTAGAAAAAAAAGCCCCGCATATGCGAGGCTTTGTATAAATGGTGCCTCGACCCGGAATCGAACCAGGGACACGAGGATTTTCAATCCTCTGC
>NZ_JASDDE010000085.1:0-12126 GCF_030407565.1 Pseudoalteromonas sp. APC 3694 | reverse complement strand
AATATCATTTTTTGATTCAATACGTTAGTAAATCTCTTAACCAGAGTTCAGGTTAGATAAGAAAAAGCAGATGGTTCACAACAATGATTCTCACTCAAATTCAAATGTGTGACTTATTTAATAAACGTATTTGCAAACGTATTTGAAAAGATGTCATGCGAGCTGGTGAAATTTTAACGAGAGCCAGAATTGTTCAGCATAAAATTGGCACCCCAGTGATGTTTGAAATCATCGCTCACACCCGCTAGTCATTGCTCGAATGGATTACTCTCGTAAATTGAAAATATAATGATTATTTATTTCCTTCACGCAAGCATTCGGTGCCGCATCTTGGCACCCGTGCTTATAACAGGTTGGTACATAAATGGGTAAGCTCGATTGGTCTTGATAGTAGCCTGTATGGCATACACTCTAAGCGTAGAACCAAAGTGTCTCTTCTTCTTTATAAGCGAGATAAAAATTTACGCGCCATACTGTTGTTGCTGGGTCATAAGAAAATTGAAAGTGCGGTTCGCTATCTGGGTATTGATGTGCAGGATGCGCTTGAGTTTGCTGAAAATCTTGATATTTGAGTTTCACTTTTATAGTTAAAATACTACACTATAATGCATACTAAGCTATTAAATTATAATGTTCTGTACAAATAAGAAACACTTATGCGTAAAAACCTGCCAGTTACTGATCGAGAGAAAACTTTCGGAAGTACAACTAAACTCATTTCAGTGACTGATACTAAAGGAACTATTCTTGAATGTAATGATGCTTTTGTTGAAGTCAGTGGCTTTGAAAAGCACGAGTTGATTGGCCAGCCTCATAATATGGTCAGGCATCCGGACATGCCACCAGAGGCATTTAAAAAGATGTGGCACTATTTGAAATCCGGTAAGCCTTGGATGGGTCTTGTGAAAAACCGCTGTAAAAATGGCGACTATTATTGGGTGGATGCGTATGTGACGCCTGTAACACAGAACGGCAGAATAATAGGCTATGAATCAGTTCGCTCCTGCCCCTCAAGTCAGGACGTGGAGCGGGCGTCTAAACTTTATAGTGATATCAATGCAGGAAAAAGTAGTCGCTCTACTTTACCCATATCGCTTGAGAATGCTTTCTTGGTATTATCGATAGCCCTGTGTGTTGGGTTATTGGGTTTTGGTTTCAAAGAAATTTCGGAGGGTGTACTACTAGCCTCAGTGATCATTTTTGCTATTTGGGTATCATTAAGCAGAAAGAAAACTCTTAATGCGCTGAATGATATGCTTGGTCATTCATTTTCAGATGAACTGGCAGTAAAAAGTTATACCGATGAAACTGATGATTTAGGCAAGCTTAAAGTTGCAATTTTAAGTCAGTTTGCGCATTTAGGAACAGTGATTACCCGCATCGAAAGTGCCGCTCTTGTTGTTGCCAAGGAATCGGAGAAAGGCGCAGAATTAACAGATAAAACCAGAAAAGACATTGAAAGTCAGCAAGCAGAAACCATTCAGGTGGCTACTGCTATGAATGAAATGTCGACTACTATTGCCGAAGTATCTAAGCATGTCAGTGATACCGCTACGCAGGCAGACACTGCTAACAACCTTGCAGTAAAAGGCACTAATGTGGCGAATATTACCCGCGACTCTATTCAAAAGCTAAAACATACAGTAGAGCAAATTGGTAGTTCTGTGCGCGGTGTGTCAGAGCAAACCTCACATATCGCCAGTGCCGCGCAAATAATTGAACAGATTGCAGATCAAACTAACTTACTTGCCTTAAATGCTGCTATTGAGGCTGCTCGTGCAGGTGAGCAAGGGCGAGGCTTTGCAGTGGTTGCAGATGAGGTAAGAAATCTTGCCCTGCGAACTCAAGAATCCACTAAAGAAATCTATGGTATCGTCACCGAATTAACGCAACGTGCAGGTGATGCTGTGAACGTCGCTGATGCTGGCGCGACTGATGCAGAAGATGGTCTTTCTCATGTGATTGAGAGTGGTAAAATGTTGAGTGGTATTTCTGAGTCTGTTGGTCAAATTGCTTCTATGTCTACTCAAATGGCTGCCGCAGTTGAAGAACAAGCTCATGTTGCTGAGGATATAAACCGGCAGATAGTGAACATTTCAACGCTTGCCGATATGAGCTCTGAAAGCTCGATGAAATTATCAGAAACCATTATTTATCTTAATAAAATAGCTGATGAACTACATGAGCTGGTTGTTCGGTTTAAACGATAAATTCATAAATACGGTCATAGTGTTTAAGAATATCTTTCTAAAGCACTATTGGTAATTTACGACTGAGTAAAACACTACTGGAGAGACTTTTGAGTGCACCTGATTATCCTGCTGATGAAGCCGTTCGTTTACTCGCATTAAAACGCACAGCGTTACTGGACTCGCCTGCTGAAGAGCGCTTTGATCGTATCACTCGACTGGCGGCTTTAATTTTTAATGTCCAAACGTGCTTAATTTCGCTGGTCGATGCTGACAGGCAGTGGTTTAAATCTAAGGTAGGGCTTGATGCTTGTCAGACTGACCGTGATATTTCTTTTTGCGGATATGCAATATTGCACCCGGATATTTTTATCGTTACTGACGCAACAAAGGATGACCGCTTCTCTGCTAACCCGCTTGTGACCGAGGAGCCGCGTATACGTTTTTATGCAGGAGCGCCAGTTTGCGAGCCAGGTGGGCAACCTATTGGCACATTATGCCTTATAGATCCACAGCCTCGTGACTTGACGATAAGCGAAAAGCGAGTATTACGTGAGTTAGCTGACATGGTTGAGCATGAGATTGCCAGACTAGATCAGGAAACGCTCCAACAAAAACTGTCAGCTGGCATGACAAGAACGGCATCAATAATGGCAACGTTGCCAGATATAGTTTTTGTCATTGACCGAAACTTTCGTTTTTCAGTGTGTAACGACCATCCTGATTTGCTTAAGCCTCAACATGAAATTTTAGGGCAGAAAATCCTTGATGTATTGCCTAATGAGTTAGGTCATCAACTGATGGATAATGTTAAACAGGCTTTTGAGAACGGCAATGTCATTCATCACAACTACACCTTTAAAAAATTGAATAAATCCTTTGAAGCGCGATACAAGAAAATTGATGAAAATGAAGTTCTGATTATTATTCGCAATACTACTGAGCAAACCGCTGCACACTCTGCCATCAGACGTCTTTCGGAAGTTGCCAGGCAAACAACGAATGGCGTAGTGATAACGGATATACGTGGTTTTGTTGTCTGGATAAATGAGGCGTTTAATAACATCACTGGTTATAGCATCGAAGATATGCTGGATAAAAAGCCAGGTGAACTATTGCAGGGAGCCGACACTGACCCCGAAATTGTTGACGAAATGAGAGAGGCCCTGTCTTTACAGCAGAGTTTCAATGTTGACGTACTCAATTACTCAAAAGAGCAGAAACCATATTGGGCGAGAATAGCTTGTAATCCGCTGCTCAATGAAGAAGGCGAGCTTAGTGGCTATATTGCAATCCAGACCGATATCACGAGAGAGAAGCGGGATGAAGAGCTCATTCACAATAGTGAGAACTTACTTAAGGCGGTGATTGATGCCAATACTATTGGCACATGGCGTCTTAATTTACAAAATGGCGAGTTAGTTACTAATGACAAATGGGCGTCATTGTTGGGCTACGAATTTTCTGAACTACTGCCAACTACCAGAGAAACCTGGGAACGACTGACCCATCCTGATGATTTAGCCTATTGTGCTGTACAAATCGAAAAACATGCAGCCGGTCTTATTCCGATATACGAAGCCAATATTCGAATGAAACATAAAAATGGCGAATGGGTATGGATAAACACCAGAGGGCGAGTGTCCGCAAGGACAAATGATGGTAACGCTGAGTGGATGCTGGGTACGCACTTCGATATTAATGACCAAATACAGGCCGAAAGCTCACTCAACGAAAAATCAAAACAGATGGAAGCTGTTGTCGAGAGCTTACTTGATGGCATTATTACCATTGATAGCAAGGGTAAGGTACTTACATTTAATCAAGCTGCAAATGAAATTTTTGGTTATTCTGATGAAGAAATTATAGGCAGAAATATCAGTATGCTTATGGGCTCACCGCATCGTGAACATCACGATATCTACTTATCAAATTATATTAACCGTGGTATCAGCGACATTACCGATCGTATTCGTGAACTTGATGCATTGCACAAAAATGGTACAACATTTCCTATTGAGCTGGGTGTTGTTGAAGTAAAAATGGCTGGTGAAACTAATTTCATTGGAATCGTGCGGGACATCACTCAGCGTAAAAAGCGTGAGCAAGAAATACATCAGTTAGCATTTTATGACCCACTCACATTACTACCAAATCGACGGTTGTTATTAGACCGATTACAGGGGGCAATGACACATTGTTCACGCGCCAACAATTTTGCGGCTTTAATGTTTCTTGATTTAGATAACTTCAAAAATCTTAACGACAGTGCTGGTCACAATAAAGGCGATTTATTGTTATGCCGAGTCGCTGAACGATTGGTTAGTTCAGTTAGGCAGGGTGATACGGTGTCACGGTTAGGGGGGGATGAGTTTGTTGTCGTAGTATCAGACTTAAGTAATGATAAAGAAACGGCTGCTAATCAGGCTGAATCACTTGCGCAAAAAATCATGGCTCACTTAGCACAGGAATATGACTTAGAGGGTTTAACTTGCAATAGCTCCGCAAGCATCGGGGTAACACTGTTTAATAGCACAAGCGTCCCAACAGAGGACCTATTAAAACAAGCCGACATGGCAATGTATAAGGCTAAAGAGGCTGGTCGCAATACCGTGCAATTTTTTGATCCCAAGATGCAGGTTGCAGTTAGCTCAAAAGCGACCTTGATCCACGACTTGTATAACGCAATACAGCAAAGACAATTTACTCTTTTCTATCAAAAGCAGATTGACCAGCATGGGCGGGTTGTTGGTGTCGAAGCGCTGTTACGCTGGCTTCATCCAGAAAAAGGGATGATTTCACCGGCACAATTTATCCCTCTAACAGAAGAAACAGGCCTTATTGTGCCTATTGGGGATTGGATATTACAACAGGCGTGTGAGACTTTAGTCAATTGGGCTAAACAACCTGTTACGAAAAATCTGAGCGTTGCGGTTAATATTAGCGTGGTTCAATTTAGCAAAGATAACTTTGTTCAGAAAGTGATCAACTCATTGAGAAGTTCAGGCGCTAATCCTCAACTGCTAAAGTTAGAAATAACAGAGTCACTCTTGGCTAATAATATTCCAGATGTTAAAGCTAAGATGCGAGAATTGCAGCAATGCGGTGTTACGTTTTCTATTGATGATTTTGGTACTGGTTATTCATCTTTATCATATTTGAAACAGTTGCCTATAAACCAGTTAAAAATAGATCAGAGTTTTGTCCGGGACATCATTAACAGTATCAATGACAAGGCGATTGCTCAGGCTGTTATAACATTAGCTAGCTCCATGGGTCTGCAAGTCATCGCTGAGGGCGTCGAGACAGAGGATCAGCGAGCATTGTTACATAGAATGGGCTGCAATACTTATCAGGGATACCTTTTTGGAAAGCCATGCAGACTTGAAGAGCTAAAATTATAAGTGTGGTACATGAGTGCAATTATGTGGCAATGATTAGCGTTTTATGTCCCAGTTTTTATGATTAATATAAGAAAGTAATTATTAACGTATGCTTTTTGAGCAGTGCCGGCCTTTGGTGCATATGACCTGAAAGCCTGTTTTTCGCTCAAAGCCATCTTTAGAGTAATTAAGTTAACTTATTGTGGGGCAAAGGTGAGTTATATTGATAAATCGTCGATGGACAGAAATGAGCTAGCGACTTTGCTAAATTAGTAATTCATAAATTACTTTATGTATTGAAAAATCGCTTAATTCACCGTCTATTTTCGATTGCTCAGCTCACTATTTAACGTATCTATATCTGAGACATTTTCTGATAGTGTTCAGGATACCCCGTGATTTCGAATAGTAACCTTAAACCTTCTCTAAACGCCCCATAATCAAACTCTAATTGGCTATAAATACACCGCAACAAAATCAATAGGTTACGAGGTGGTTATGAAATATTTAGTTACCACTCAAATCTCTCGTTTCTATCAATATCACGTTCTATTTCTCTTTCGTATTCACTAGCAATGAAATTTTTCCATTTAACCTCTTTATCAGTGGCCCAGGCAGATATTTCGTTGTTATCGGAGTTTATTAATGATTGAAATAAAGGTAATCGTGATTCAAGTATTTTCGCTCTTGAGCCCGTCCATCCGTTAGGGCTGAGATTTGATAAATATTCGTCAAGGACCTTAGTTGGTTCAGGGCAACTTTTTAATAGTCCAATTGCTAGTGGAGTCCACTCTATTGATTTTTCATCAGACTGATACGGCTTAATTATTGATGCGAGCATAGGGTAACTATCTTTTCCATTATTTTTACACCAAACTAACGTGCTTTTCGTATCGACTTTAGAAAACGGGCTTACTTTCTTATCAAATCTGCCTTTTACAGCATTTCTTATCTGACACTCTACTTCAGTCCCTTCACCAATAAAAACTTCAAGAGCCAATATGGGATGTAACTGGATCATTGTAGACATAAATTCAGGAAAATCGTATCTGCCTATTATATGATCTAAAATTTTAGACTTCATTTCTTTGAGTATGGTTAATGCGTGCTCTTTATTTTCATTTTCTGAAAAACAAACGTTTGCTATCTGAGTTAGATTATAATCATTACCATCAAAGTTGTTTGCTCCTGAATATTTTAGCGACGCTAAAAGTGAAGCTGATTTATTTTTTAATAGGTCTGATACTGTATAGCTTTTATTTTGCTCAAGGCCATGAAAACGCATAGATAGTATATCTATGGCGACTACTTGCCCATTATCTTGTTGCCAAATTAAATCTAATATTTCACATAGCTGATAGTCAGCTATTGGCTCATGTCTGCGACCTGAAGCTAAGTTTCTATACATCCAAATTGGAGATGCATTTTCCTTTAGAGCCCTAATAATACGGCTAATAGCTTCTGAATCAATTGTATAGCTCAGCTGAACCCAAACAAAATATTGTTTAAGTGATGGGTGAATTAAAAGACTGTCTAAGAAAGTATTAGTCAGCTTGATATTATATTTTGAGAGGTAATTTATTTGCCCACATAAAAAATCGAGATTACGCTCTTTTTCAGAAAGTTTTTCCAGTGCCGTTATTGTTTTAGATAAAAGCTCATCGTTATTTTTACATGCTTCAGCATATCCTTTACCAAATTCAAATAAGTTAGAGCTTGTTTCTTGATATGAGAGAAGTTTAGCTAGAATATTGTCTAATTCTTTCGGTGCAGTGGTAGCCAACTTGGTGCCTAATTCAATAGAATATTCCTGTCCTTTCTTATATCCACGTTCAATTACTTTACCATCCTCATCTATTTCTTCTAAATCATAGAACTTCCATTTATCCGCTAGAACATACATATTTATATCGTCCATAAGCGATTTAGGGGATAACTTTTCAGTGATTGAATTTAGTCTTTGAATTTCTTCCTTATCTGAATCTTTACAATCAAATCTTAATATTGAATAAATGGCTTCATAGCCATCACTCCACATTCCTGATTTGCTGATACTCGTGCAGGTTTCCTCAATTAAGGATCTGAGGTCGCTAATTCGCCATAGGCTTCGTAAATTTTTGCTAAGTACGGTTTTGGCACCTGATGAAACTTGAGGGCCACCAGCTATTAACTTAGCGGTGTAGTCAATGAATACTCCATACCAGTTTTTAACATCTTGATTTGTTCTTGGCCTGTAACCGAAGTCTCTGGGATTCGCACCAAAATCAAAGCTGTGGCTAGACGAAAAATGCCAGGCTTCAAGAGATGAGCATAAAAGCTCTAAGGCGAGATCTACATTACTTTGGATTTCGCTTTCAATTAGGTCATTGATAATGTTTAGCCGCTGCTCTTTAGTTGCATGAGTCCCTGATAGGTAAAGTTGAAACAATGACTTTAAAATATCTCTGATGGAATTGTTATTTTCTCCCTTATTCTCAGATAGTGCGAATTGGCATAGCAATTTTGTGCATTGATCAAAATACTGTTTCTCATATGCAATTGACCTAATAAGCCTCGTAATTTCCGTAAATTGTTTATTATTCCTAGTACAAAACTCAGGCTGTTTAGCTAATGTTTCAATGTGTACTAAAACTTCTTTAGTTGAAATGGGGGCTATATTATTAATCAATATCCAAGCTAGCTTATTCTTACCTTGAGCATATAGATGGTGCACCAAACCGTTGTCACTTAACCAGTTGCTAACGATTTCTTTTGCTTCATCACATTGAGGTAAATAACCTAGTCGCCTCGAAAATGATTTTAATAGCCTTTCATCTGTAGCTTCACTAAAGTTACTTAAAATTATAGCTGAGCTCATATTTTCTAGAGCATATTTAGCTAGCCTATTAGCTATCGGATGAGGTAATACTGCCATCCATTTGCTCCGTTGCTGAACTAAATTTCGTCGCTTTAGTTCTATAGCGGCTTGATAAACGTTTTTAGCGGGGATTTCAGACAAGTTACTAATGAAGGTTACATCTTCACTATAGGGTTTATCACTGTTAATTTGAAAAGAATAAACTAATGATAAAGCTTGGGCGGTCTTTTCAAGTGACTTATCTTGGTCATGTCGCTGATAAAATAACCTCTTAAAAAGCTCTTCATCTTTTAAACTAGAAATATTTTCATCTTTTTCAATCGTTTCTGCTAGGGCAATCGCTATTCTTGAGTTTCCACCAGAAAATTCACTAATAGTTCGTGAGTTTTGTTGTCCTAAATTACGATACCTAGAGTTTAATATTTTCTCAATTAGTTCAATAGAAGATGGTTCAAGGGAAAACACATCTGTTTGTTCAGGTTGATCTTCTCTAATATCATACTCAATGGTTAATAAATTAACTTTACTGGTATCACTAGTGCATAGGGAGGTTAATGTCCTATGTAATTCAGGGGGGCAATTATCGACTATTAATTGCGCATCTTTACCTTCTGAAACTAGTTTTTCGGCTAAAACCCTAGGAGTCGGTGATGGGCCGTTAGCTATATCTGTATAAAATATGCTTTCTGTAGATATTAGATTTTCACCTATGCGTGTATCGAATAATGCTTGGGCAAACCTAGTTTTCCCAACTCCAGAAAGGCCAATTAATCGAATTGAAGAATTATTTTGGAGTAGTTTTTGGCGTAAATAATTTATACCCTCAACACCATTTAAGCCTCCACTATTTTGTGATGATGAGTCAATTAGTCTAACTTTATCGTCTACTAAATATTCTTCCGATATGCCTGAAGGGCATTTTGCCCAGTTATCATATCCTTCCCATGAATTAACATTACTAGCAAATCTCGACGTTAGCCAAATCTCGTGATTATCTCTTTTTTTTTGAGTGACGAATCCTTTGACCTGTATGTAAATGTCGTCCTCTTTATTTACAGGCTTACAAATATTTTCATGGCTAGCTTCTATTGGTATTGCTCTAACACCATCTAAGCCAGGGTCTGCACTATCCTGTTTGACAACATTTATTACACCATACATGCTCTCTGTTTCTGTTAACACTAGGTGCCTAATAATCCTGCTTGACACCCATTCCCTGTACCAAGTATTCAGCTCTCTGAGGTAGGGGTCATTGCGGCTTAATGATGCCGCTGCAATAGATGGTTTCAACAATGCTAAACCTCGCATCATTACACGAGGAATTAGTTGGTTTCCTAATGAAGAGATGTCTGAACCTAAATGTGGGGTAGCTAAAAAGGCCACACCGGAAACTCTCCGTAAAAATTCCTGCGCAGCAGCCCTTGTTATCTGATCATTTGCAATTCTAAGGATTTGCTTGGTAATTAGGCCTCCAAGGCTGTGGCATACAAATATTATTTCACCTTCGGACAACTCTGGGATTTTTAATATATGTTCGAGAATATTCGTTGCATGGTCGGGAATTCCCATACCGCTATTGTTAAACTTGAACTTTGGAGCTGAGTATTCGATGGACCAGATGTTGAGTGCATCAGAATCTTCTAGTAGCCATAATGGCCATGATTTCCCCTTGGAATCTCGCTCTAGCCAAGTATTATCTGCATCTCCGCCCAGGCCATGGATAAACAATACATGGATATTTTTTAGCTTGGCTGGATCTGAGCGTAGTTTTATTTCTGACATTCTTTTTCTTCTAAATTAGTTTACTTAGATAATTTGTAGTTAACCCATGATTAAATTTAGGATTGGCAGAATCATGGATTAATACCATGCGAAGGTATTGGTTTACCTAATATCAGCTTCATGATAAAAATCAAACTATTACAGACACCACTTCCCCTAATTAACAGCACAATACTCAACAAGCCAATTCAGCTGAGGTGTATGAGAAAGCTAAACACATAACAGCTTATTGAACACCATTTTGGTGGTTTATAACGCACCAAAATGGTGTATATTACATACCATGATAATTTCACCAATAATTACCCTTGTAAACAAGTAATTAAAACAGCTAGAAATTAAGCATGTTATTTTGCCCCAAAACGGCGGTTAATAATGTTATTGGACAAAATTAGATTTCTACTCAAAGCACAGGAATAAATTTAACTTTTTCAGTGTCCGGTTATCGCTCGAAGCGGCCCGTCAACATTCCAGTTTGTAAATCGTCTTGGGGCATAAATGAGTTGCGGGAATGTCCGCTTTATAGAATTGAGCTGATAGCACATGATTACAGTAAGTGTCTCTTGATCGCTCTTAGCTGCCTATAAGATAAAGTCCTAGTTTATTCATCGAAACTTTTAGGCCAAATATGAGCGACTAAATATTGAAGTCGAAATTTAACTCTGCTGAACATTGTTTAAAGTATTACTTTATTCATTATTTATAAAAATATGTAATAATAGCCATAGCTTAATTTTTAAAGCTATGGCCTCGCAGGGAGGCCAGCTCCCACTGGCGAGCCAAATAGTTTACCCTGAATTATCAAACTAAGTTTTTCCAATAAATATACTCGATATAAAGTGCGTGGGCTTTGTGTTGAAGTATTTCTATTGGTGAAATAATGTCGCTATCAAACGACGAACTTCTTTCGAACATTAAACGTCAAGCAAAACGTCTCTCTAAAAATACTAATGTTCCATTGAGACAAGCTCAATCTCATTTAGCTATGTGTGTCTACCAATGTGATGATTGGGTTCACTTGAGAGATTCACTAAATTCTGACCTATTTGATAACCAGTTATTGCTGCTGGCTTCACTTCAGCCAAATTCTGATATTTTCTTGTACAAATTACTTGATGCCCATATGAACAATATTGTGCGTAACCTTAACAATACATTGAACACCAACTGTGTGGATGTAAAAATAGAAGAGATAATAATTAAAGCTTTTGGTATTGAACCTTCTGATTTCATGAGAAAAATAAAATAACATTTGTATAAATTAAAATATAGAAAAAATGGCTCTTCGATTAGAAAAGTTAGTGACTATAAACATAACACGAACTCAACTTATTTCACTTTTATACAAACTCTTTGGGCTTGATGACGAATCAAAGTATATTATTAAAGTTGATGAGTTAAAATTATGCTGGGAGCCATATTTTAAGACACAGACAAATAACCACTTTGTTTTATTTTCAGATATTCAAGTGAATAGCACCCCATTTAGATTGATTGCCACCAAATTTAAATTAGATGAGTTGTCAGCTTATTCTTTGAGTAACAAGGCAAAAACTAAAGTTAATCGAGCCGAGTACACATCTTGTAAAAATACAGAATGTCATCTCGACTGGCTCTTAAACTGTACGGATTTTTTAACAGATATAGGTAACAATAATCCAGATTTACTACCCATTCCATTTCAAATTGAGGGTGAAGAATATACTGTATTCGGCTTTCCGCTCAGTCCTACTATTTCAATTAAAAGTGTTGTAGCTTCGCCTGAAGTGAACTTCTTGGTAAAAAATACAAATGAAAAACAGAGATTTATCATAAATTTTGGATTGCAAAAGCTAACTTTAGAGTATTTAGTGGTAGATGATGTGCATATTCTCTCCAGCTTTGATCACCCAATTGCATTAACTTTGATCGCTTA